>NZ_JAQOSR010000179.1:0-16718 GCF_046718885.1 Bradyrhizobium sp. UFLA01-814
TTAGTCCGCTGAAACGACGACTTTTGCTGCTTGGCAGCAAGCCGCGCCGGGGTCGCGAGATCGTGACATCCCGGCGTGGCTGCCGCTCCAGCCCGTTTGGCGTAAACTGTTCCGACCTGAATTTGTCGGCTCTTGATCAGCGTGAAGGTGACCCGCGTTGGCCAGACCATCCCGGTAGCGATCAATCGGTGAATGAGCTTGCCCGAAAAGACGGATCCATCGGATCGAAGTGCGAGCACCAGCTGGGCGCAGGACGCCTGGCTATGGCCGTTTGAAGCCGCGCGATTGGCGCTGGACATCTACTCGCAGTGGTACCCCAATCGTGCGCCCGAGCCGACAGATTCGCCGGGCGAAGTGGCGGCGCTGCCCTGGACGACAGCCCATTCGGTCGCGCTTCAGCTGCCGTCGATGTGCGTGCTGGATTTCTCAAGAGCGGCCGAAGGCCGGCCGCTGCTGGTCTGCGCGCCCTATGCGCTGCATCGCGCGCAGATTGCGGATTTTGCCCCCGGCCACAGCCTGATGGAGGCGTTGCAGAAGGCTGGCGTTGCGCGTCTCTATCTCACGGATTGGCGCTCGGCGGCATCGGAGATGCGATATTTCTCGATCGACACCTTTCTGTCCGATCTCAACGTGGCCGTCGACACGATCGGGCCGCCGGTCGACCTTGCAGGTCTCTGTCAGGGCGGCTGGCTGTCCTTGCTCTATGCGGCGCGCTTTCCCGGCAAGGTGCGGCGGCTTGTGCTTGCCGGCAGCCCGGTCGACGTTTCGGTGCCGTCAGAGCTTTCCAGGATGGTCGCCTCGCTGCCGCAGCAAGGCTTCGAGGCGCTGGTGCGTCAGGGGGATGGGATTGTCAGTGGCAAGCAGATGCTGAAGGTCTGGAGTATCCCGTTCAGTATGCTTGATGTGGAAGCGGCGCTGCAGCGACGGCTCGACCGCAAGTCGGAGGATGCACGGGCGCTGCTCGACCGTTTCACGCACTGGGACAGCGATCCCCTTGATCTGCCGGGTACCTACTACCTTGAAGTGACCGACTGGATCTTTCGCCAGAACCGGATTGCGGCCGGACACTTCGTCGCGCTTGGCCGCAAAATCGATCTTGCTGCGGTGAAGCTGCCGGTCTTCCTGCTCGCTGCGGAGAACGACATCGTCGTTCCGCCCGATCAGGCGTTTGCGACGATGCGGCTGTTGGGCACGCGGCCCGCGTGGCTGCAACGAGAGACCGAGCCGTGCAGTCACCTCGGCCTGTTCATGGGCCGCGGGGCTTTGGCCGGTTCGTGGCGTCGGATTGCCCGCTGGCTTCAGTCTGATCTCGGCGAGACCGCGAGCGAGCGATCGCGGATCAGCGCGTGAGGTGTGATGTGAAATGCCCCGAACTGCGATTTTGCAATCCGGGGCATCCGACATCTATCGCGACTTGCGGCGCGCTTACTTGTCGCGCTTACTTGGCCGCGACGACCATGATCTCGACATTGTACTGCGGCGCCGCCAGCTTGGCCTCGACGGTGGCGCGGGCCGGGGTGTTACCCTCCGAGACCCAGCCGTCCCACACCGCGTTCATCTCCGGGAACGTCTTCATGTCGGTGATGTAGATCGTCGCGCTGAGCAGCTTCGACTTGTCGGTGCCGGCCTTGGCGAGGTGGCCGTCGATGATCGACAGGATGTCCTTGGTCTGGTCGGTGACGCTGCCGCCCGCGGCCTTGCCGGCGACGACGCCGGCGAGATAGACGGTGTTGCCGTGCACGACGGCCTGGCTCATGCGCGGGCCGGTTTCGAAACGCTGAATGCTCATTTGGGTCTCCACTGAATGGCGGGCATGTCTATAGCGTTTTCAAGCGAAGTGGCTACCGGTTCGCGTGAAGAAAACGCGTCAAAACAAGAGATCGACAGTTTTGGTTCTGATTTGATCAGAACCAGACCTCTAGCGCGTCAGGGCGACCGCCGCCACTGCGCATTTTGCAGCGCGCACCTCATGGAAATCGCGGTCCAAAGCGTGATGAGATTAGGTCCAGCTGGAACGGCGCCGAAGGTTTACCTCGCCCCGCCGGGGAGAGGTAAACCGAAATCGCGGCAAGCAGATTTAACCAAAACACATCCTGCTTTAGGGCGTGGACTCCATTAGCGCGCAACCAAATTCGGATTGATGCGAATTTGACGAACGCCTGTCGAGGAACCTTGCTGCCGGATCTGCGTTCGGAGATTGCTGGCGGGCTCGAACATCAAACCCATGGGGGAGACCATGGGACTGTCCTGGCAACAAGGTCCACTCTCAACGGGAGCAATCGGCCGGTTCCTCGTGCCCGAACCGCTGCCCAAGAGATTGTTCTACGCCGAGCGGTTGCGCCGGCGTATGCGCGTTCGCTTCGGGGGGACCTGGATCGCCGATAGCGAGAACGTCCTCCTGTTCTTCGAACCGGGCCGCTATCCGGTCGCCTATTTTCCGGAGACCGACATTTCCCCGCGCGTCCTTGAACGCACCGAGCATACCACCCAACACGCCGATCTCGGGCTCACGTCTTGGTACAGCGTCCGGGCCGACGAGCAGCACGTCGCACCGCGAGGGGCATGGCAGCACACCAGCCTTCCTCCCCATGCGAGCGAACTGCAGGCACACGTTGCGTTCGCTTGGCGGGCTATGGACGCTTTCTACGAAGAAGACGAGCGAATCGTGGGCCATGCCGCTGACCCCTACCACCGCATCGATATCCGCCGCGCTTCCCGTAACCTCGTGGTCCGCCATGGTGACCGGATCATCGCCGATACCAAGCGGCCGCTCGTCCTCTACGAGTCCGGCTTCGCGCCGCGCTGGTACGTTCCACGCGCCGACATCGATGAGTCCGCCCTCACTCCCGTGAAACTCCAGACCTTCTGCCCATACAAGGGGCTCTGCAGCTACTACTCCATCGATGAGGCACGTCTGGCGGCATGGTGGTATCCTGACGCCTATCCCGAGGTTCGCCGCATCTCCAACCTAGTGTCGTTCGAACCGGATATCGTCTCGGTCCATCTCGATGGCACCCAGCTCCATCTCGAGCCGGGCCAGGCGGTGGTTGCGCATGGCCCAGATCGCAACATCGACGTTTCCGAGGTGGTCCATGAGCCAGATGGCGGCGGCTAGGAAGCACCTTCGGTCCCTATCAAAGTGGAGCGGGACATGGCGCGACTGCTGTCGGTGAACGTCGGACTGCCGCGTGATATCGAATGGAAGGGCCGCACTGTTCACACCGGGATCTGGAAAAATCCCGTGCGTGGCCGTTGTCGGGTCGGCCGGTTGAATCTGGATGGAGACGGTCAAGGTGACCTGAGCGGCCACGGGGGTGAGCAGCGAGCCGTCTTCGTCTACCAGATCGAATCGTATCGCTACTGGCAGGAACAGCTGAAGAGGACCGACCTCGTCCATGGACAGTTCGGCGAGAACTTCACGATTGAGGGATTACCCGACGATGCCGTTGGCATCGGCGACCGGTATCAAATCGGCGGCGCAGTGTTCGAGGTCACTCAGCCCCGCGTGACCTGCTATCGGGTCGGCATTCGGATGAACGAGCCGCTGATGCCGGCATTGCTGACATCCAGCGGCCGTCCGGGGTTCTACTTCCGCGTCCTGCAGGAAGGCGAAGTAGGCGCCGGCGACGAAATCATGAAGGTGGGAGAAGCGAATGAGCGAATGACGGTCGCAGAGATCAACGCGCTTCTCTATTTGCCCAATCATCCACGCGATCGACTGGAGCGCGCCTTGCGGATCGAGACGCTTTCGCCCGGATGGCGCGTGTCGTTTGAGGCGTTACTGCAGAATCAGACGACTGGCGCGGGAAGCGGCAACGCAGGGCTCGCGCCGGCAGCGGCTGCGCATCCGGTTGCACCAGGATTTCAGCCGCTCGCGGTGGCAGCGATAGATCAGGAGTCCGCGGACGTCCTCTCCCTGTCGATGCGGCATCCGGACGGTCAGCCGCTGCGACAGGCTCTGCCCGGTCAGTACGTGGTCTTGCGTCTTCGACGGATCGGCGGCGGCCCGCCACTCTTTCGCAGCTACTCGCTCTCGGGTCCCCTCTCGACGGAGCGCTACCGGATCAGCGTGAAGGTCGAGCCGGATGGGGCGGCTGGAACCTACCTGCGGGAGCATGTCCGCATGGGCGATGTTCTCGACGTCAGCTCTCCGCGGGGAAGCTTCATTCTGCAGTCGGGAGAGCGGCCCGTGGTGTTGCTCAGCGCGGGAATCGGGGCGACGCCTGTGCTGGCGATGCTGTACGCGCTGGCGGCGGGCGGCTCGACACGGCAGGTCTTGTGGCTGCACACGGCTCGCGACCGGCAGCACCATCCATTTGCCGCCGAAGTCCGCCGGCTCATGCCCGCACTCACCCGCGGCCGCAGCTATGTCTGTTACAGCCGGCCAGGCTCGCGCGACAAAATGGGCGAGGATTTCGACGCTACCGGTCACCTGTCGCGATCGGTCTTCGACAAGGTCGGCATCCCGCGAGAGGCGGATGTCTACCTCTGCGGGCCGACTCGCTTCATGGCGGACATGAAAGAGGCGCTCGCAGCCTTGGACGTGGCCCCGGAGCGGATGCATGTCGAAATCTTCAACGGCAGCGAGTCGATGACTCCTGGTGTCGTCGGCGCGGCGACGCGAACTCCACATCTGCCCAGGGACGACGCCAACACCGGTCCGCTGGTATCGTTCGCGCGAAGTGGCATCGCCGTACACTGGAAGGCGTCAGCCTACCAGAGCATTTTGGAGCTGGCCGAGGCGTGCGACGTCCCGGTCCGTTGGTCGTGCCGGACCGGTGTTTGTCACAACTGTGAGAGCGGTCTGGTTTCGGGCGAGGTCGCCTATGGACCCCAGCCACTCGAGAAGCCCGCCGACGGCAACCTTCTCGTTTGCTGCTCACAACCGATTCGTGACGTCGTGATCGACTTATGAATCCTGGCCGGATTTCGGTTTCCGGCCGAGGGACCGCCACGGTTACTTGGAAGAGGAACCCGCCGCAGGTGGAAGATCAGGGCGGCGAACATCAGACCAAAGAGGGGTCGCGGCGCGATGAACACAACCAGCAAAGCAGTCGAGAAGCTCTCAATTGAGGTGATCACGTTGCCGGTGAGCGATGTCGAGCGAGCGCTGCGGTTCTATATCGATCAGGTAGGCTTCACGCTTGACGTCGACTATTCGCCGAATGACGTGTTCCGCGTCGTGCAGCTCACTCCGCCGGGCTCGAGTTGCTCGATACAGATTCGTCGCGGACTCACCGACGCGCCCGTCGGATCAGTTCGAAATGTCTATCTCGTCGTGACCGACCTTGAAGCTATGCGGAGCCGCCTGCTCGAACGTGGGGTCAAAGTCAGTGAGGCCCGGCACAAAACACCCATCGATGCCTGGGACGGAGGTTTCGCAACCGGGCTCGACCCCACGCGCAGGGATTACGCCAGCTTCGCCGATTTCTTGGACCCGGATGGCAACAGCTGGGTGCTACAGGAACGAGGTTACCGCAATCTGTGACGTGTTGTGGACGCTTCGCGACGTTGGCCATGCGCGGCGTCGTAGAAGCATCCAGGAGGAGGTCGGGACGGATACCCTTTTCTAGGTTCTTCTCGCCCCCCTGTCGATGACCTCTAGAGGGAAAGGAGTTCCCATGCGCGCAGTCAGCTACAGGAAAGTAGATGTCGATGGCATAGGAGTATTCTACCGCGAAGCTGGGCCGAAGGATGCACCGACGATCCTGCTGTTGCACGGCTTTCCCACTGCCGGCCACATGTTTCGCGATCTCATCCCGCTCCTCGCGGATCAGTTTCGCCTCGTCGCTCCCGACCTGCCCGGGTTTGGCCAGTCCGACATGCCGCCGCGGAGCGCCTTCGTTTACACATTCGAGAATATCGCGAACGTAATCGATCGCTTCGCCGAGGCGATTGGTCTCCATCGCTTCGCGATTTACGTCTTCGACTATGGTGCCCCCGTCGGCTTTCGCCTCGCCGTTCGGCATCCGGATCGCATCACCGCAATCATCTCACAGAATGGCAACGCGTATGAGGAAGGGTTGAGCGAGGGCTGGAGTCCCGTTCGGAACTATTGGCAAGAGTCGTCTCCGTCCAACCGAGAAGTGCTCCGCAGCTTCCTGGCACCAGAGACGACGCGCTGGCAGTATACGCACGGTGCGCCAGACGTGACCGCGATTTCTCCGGACGGCTATTCGCTCGACAACTTCTATTTGGCCCGCACAGGCGCCGACGAAATTCAGTTGGATCTCTTGGGCGACTACAAGAGCAACGTCGCGCTGTATCCGACTTTCCAAAACTATTTCCGGGCTCACCAGCCACGTTTCCTGGCCGTCTGGGGAAAGAACGATCCCTTTTTCCTGCCACGCGGTGCCGAGGCGTTCAGGCGCGATATTCCCGGCGCCATGATCCATTTCTTCGAAACGGGCCACTTTGCGCTTGAGACCCATGTGAGCGAGATCGCGACAAAGATCCGCGAATTCTTAGCACTTTGAATCTGCAACGACATTGTTCCGGGTTTCCATCGGAACATGTTGGACGATGCGAAGGCGCTGCAGCGTCGTTTACCAAATGACGCCCTCAGGTCGTTATGCGTGGCGCCGATAAGACACTATAGCCCGAATCAAAGTCGCGGCAGAACGACCTGGAATAGCTGCTTCTGCTCGGTGTGCTGCTTCTGAGCCTAAGTCGGTTCTGGCCTCAGATAGACGATGAGACAGCAGATGCAGATTCCAAGGCCGACAAGTGGGTACCTCAGCGCCGCGACTGCTGCCACACCGAAGAGGCACAACGTCGTCAGCGACCGCACCCGCATGATCCTGCGCACCTTTGGTGGGATGTCCCCGTGTGGCGTCCGATCGATGAGCTCCCAGATCAGCGCGATATAGGTCGCGTTGACCAGAAAGAAGACCGCCGCGTAGAAAGCCACCGGCTGTGGCGCGAGCTCGCTCACCGCCATCCAGGCCGTGGAGAGCGGAAGCAGCGACATCGAAAACAGATGCGCAAAATTGAACCACAAGAGGCTCGGCGTAGCCTCACTGGCGTAGCGCATCAGGTGGTGGTGATTGACCCAGACGATCGCGATGAAGACGTAACTCACCGCATAGCTCAGCCAGGTCGGCCAGAGAGCCAGCAACGCTTCGAAAGTAGGCCGCTCGGGCGGTCTCAATTCCAACACCAGCACCGTGATGAGCACGGCGAACACACCGTCGGAGAACGTGCTCAGTCGCTCCGGTGTCGCTCTTTGCAGCACGGTCCGCCCTCCTATCGCGCGAAGCTAGGTGAGGTTTGCAGAGCAAGCTGTTTGCGTCAATTGGCCAGCGGCCGCGCACGGGGCCATAGGTCGCCCACAGAATCCAGCACGTCTGCGGCCGGTCTAGGTGGTCCGTGATTTTACAACGGTCTGCGGCAAAGAGGCCAGGAACAACACGGCGCAGACACAAAGCAAGACGATATCCTTGAATAGAAACTCGCCAGTCAAATTCCAGGCCATTGGGTCGGTCGACAGGCTCCATTTGACGACCCCCGGGCGTCGTGAAGAATCGAACTCGAGGCCGTGCGACATGGCGATCCGCAGGAAAACCAGTCGAGCGACTTTCGCTGGGCCTAACAAGAACGCAGCTACGAATGATTTTCGGCTATTGACAGTGATCGTGCAAACACCAGCCAGGCTGGGTTGACCGCTTCTGGCCCATCGCGTCATTTTTCGATGCGGAATTTGATCGCTACCGGGGCATAGTGGACTCTTGCGAGCCGTCAGCCCGGCCGAATTATGGGTGCACGGACCTAGGTTACTGTCTTCAGCGCGTTCGCCCAGCGCGCGAACAGCGCCACTCGCTCGGCCGGCCAGGCGCCGTCGCAGGGCATGGTCCCGGCCTCGAGTCGTGCCAGAATTTGATGGCCGTGCCTGGCGACATCCGCCTCCTTCCAGAGATCGAAGGCGAACAGCATCGAACTGCGATCCATCGGCCGGAACAGCGGCCGGATGTGCTGTTCGAACTGCACGGCCTCGTCGGGACCAGGGAGTGCCACGCTGATCTCGTTCGCGGCCTGCGCATCGCTCGCGGTTGCGGACGGCCGTGCGGCCGGCGTTGCGTTGCAGACCCACCACCATCGCGGCACCGGCATGTTCCGCGGCGGTGTTGCGCCGACACCGGAATTCTCGACCGCGATCCGCGAGCCCCATTCGATATAGGCGACGAAGGCGGCGCGGAATTCCGGATCGGTCGGCAAGCCGGCATCGTCGGCGCTCTGCACCATGTAGGTCGCCCACAATGCGCGCTGCTCCGGCCGGATCTCCTTGCCGATGTGCTGCGATACCATCCGCCGATAGCCGCCATAGCGTTCGGTGTAGAAGCGCGGGCCGCCGAACACTTCGCTGAGCCACGCCGCCACCCGTTCGGGGTGGTCCGGCGACATCTCGGCGAACAGCGGCCCGAGCAGCGGATCTTCCGGCACGTAGCGGCTGTAGAAGATGCGCGTCATGTCGAGCAGCGCCGGATAGCCGCCGGCCCATTCGAACAGCGTCGGCTCGCGCATCGGATCGGGAACGGGATCGCGAAATTCGACATTCCAGTGCATGCCGCTGCAAAACGGCTTGTTCAGCGACGCGCCGCAGCGGCACAGGCTGACATGCTCCTGCGACGCGCCCGCGTTCTGCACGATTGTCGTGCCATTCTCATCGACCAGCTCGACATGGCCGGTGACGCGATAGGGCCCGTCCTTCGACACTTCGATCTGCGGCAGCCGGTTGACATCGGACAGGCTGGCGTCACGCTCCGGGCCAATGCCGATGCCGAGTGCCCCCGACGGGCACCTGCGCACCGCGTTGATGAGATCGTCCAAGCGTGCGCCGCTCGGCGCAATGAACGGCTCTTCGCCGAGACGAAACACGGAGGTGAGCCGGTCGGTGCAGAAGCCGGAATGCGCGCAGGTGCCGCGATTGTCGAACACGAACGCCTGCTGCCCGGCATAGACCTCGAGCCTGTCCGCTACGCGCCGCGGATCCCTGGCGTCGGTGAAGCCGCGCGCGGCGTGGCTGTCGTCGCAGAACGGCTTGGTCTGCGATTGTCCGCAGCGGCAGAGCCGCACCGGCGCCGCGGCTGCGATCGGCACGCCGAGATGATCGACGATCGGAATGTCAGGGTTGGGTTCGTAAGGTCCGTTGCGTCTGACGACGATGCGCTTGCGCGGCTGTTGCTTGTCGCTTGGACCCTGGGCGGAATTGTCGTCTGTCATGCCTTGCAATGATCCCTGAACTCGCCCAACCCGTGCCAAGCGTGCTTAGATGGATCGATGGCGGCTCTCAACGAACCAGATGGAAAGTGCCGCGGGAGAGTTGCAATGATCCGCAAGACCAAGCGCAAATATGGTTGCCCGGTCGAGTTCTCGATCGATCAGCTCAGCGGCAAATGGAAGACGGTGATCCTGAGCCGGCTCAAGGTCCGGCCGATGCGCTATGGCGAATTGCGCCACGACATCCCGCAGCTCAGCGACAAGGTGTTGACCGAACGCCTGCGCGATCTCTGCAATTCAGGCTTCGTCAGGCAGGAGCGCGGCGGCGGCTCCTCGCGCTATTGCCTGACCAAACGCGGCGAGATGCTGAAGCCGATGCTGCAGGCACTCTACGATTGGGGCGAGGCCAACGCCGACACGTTCGGCGTCCGCTTCCTCGGCGCGGAGGCAGACTAGAGCAAGATGCGCAATTTCGGAATATTAGAAGAATACGTCTGAGTTGCCCGACGTGTCAAGTTGCTTGGTCGAACGCTGGCCACCACCGGCACCTTTGCATGGGGTTGTTTTCGATATTTTGCCGGCGCCCCCGGCGACGGTCGCATAAGCACCAGTCCAGAGAGCGGATTTCCGGCGGAACCTTAATCAAGGAAAGCCCGTTGTCGCGGGACGTTGGGGGTAATCAACACAAGGAATAGTCATGCGCATCCGCATCTCTACGGCGTCCGTCATCGTTGCGGCGCTCTCGCTCGGAACACCTGCTTGGGCGCAGGTGCAGGGAACGCAACCGAAGGCGATGCCGCAGGCTCAATCTGATCAGCCCACCGCCATCCGGAGCATCCAGGTCGTGGACATCAAGGAACTCAAGCCCGACGCCCGGTCAAAGGTCGAGGCAGTCGTCGCAAAGGCAAGCGAAGACGACCTGCGGAACCTTCGCGGTTCCATCGACGCGTCTGAAGAAGCAGTGTCCGCGCTGAAGGCGAAGGGCCTGAGCTCGGCACAAGTTGTCGCGGTCAATCTCACCAACGGCATCCTGACGCTTTTCACCAAGACGGCCTGAACAAATTCTCAGCCTGAAGCAATTCGGACTCAGCAAATCGAGGCCCGCCGGTTCTCGCCGACGGGCCTCAACGCCCGCATCAGGGAAAGGCGCGCTTTAGTTCACCGCCTTCGCTGCCGCGCGCCCTGCGTTGCGGCCCGAGAACAGGCAGCCGCCGAGGAACGTGCCTTCCAGCGAGCGATAGCCGTGCACGCCGCCGCCGCCGAAGCCGGCGGCTTCGCCGGCCGCGTAGAGCCCGCGGATGATCTGGTGATCGTTGCCGAATACGCGCGAATCGAGATCGGTCTCGAACCCGCCGAGCGTCTTGCGGGTGAGAATGTTGAGCTTCACCGCGATCAGCGGGCCGTGCTCGGGATCGAGGATGCGGTGCGGCTTCGCGGTGCGGATCAGCCTGTCGCCGATATAGCGCCGCGCATTGTGCAGGTTCATCACCTGCGCATCCTTGACATAGGGGTTGGTGATCTCGCGGTCGCGCGCCTCGATCTGCGCCTTGACGGCGTCGAGCTGCAACAGATCGTTGCCTGCGAGCTTGTTCATGGCACTGATGAGATCGGCGAGATTGTCGCGCACGATGAAGTCGGCGCCGTGCTGCTTGAACGCCTCCACCGGCGCCGGCGCGCCCTTGTTGGTGGCGCGCTTGATCGTCATGCGCCAGCTCTTGCCGGTGAGGTCGGGGTTCTGCTCGGAGCCGGACAGCGCGAACTCCTTCTTGATGATGCTCTGGGTCAGGATGAACCACGAATAATCGTAACCGGTGCCCATGATGTAGTGCAGTTGCCCGAGCGTGTCGGAGCCCGGGAACAGCGGCGCCGGCAGCCGTTTGCCTGACGCGTCGAACCACAGCGACGACGGTCCCGGCAGGATCCGGATGCCGTGACGCGGCCAGATCGGGTTCCAGTTCCGGATGCCTTCGACGTAGTGCCACATGCGGTCGCGGTTGATCAGCCGCC
The DNA here is from genome assembly GCF_046718885.1 of Bradyrhizobium sp. UFLA01-814. Taxonomy (NCBI): domain Bacteria; kingdom Pseudomonadati; phylum Pseudomonadota; class Alphaproteobacteria; order Hyphomicrobiales; family Nitrobacteraceae; genus Bradyrhizobium; species Bradyrhizobium sp. UFLA01-814. The sequence goes on from NZ_JAQOSR010000179.1 coordinate 11,224, forward strand.
CGCCCGCAGCCTCGGTGATGCCGATCATGCGACCGTCGACATGTTCGGGCACGCCGGAGATCATGAACTTGGGCGGCTCGCCGAGCCGCTTCGGCCAGTTCTGCCGCACCAGATCATGATTGCCGCCGATGCCGCCGGACGCGACGATCACGGCCTGCGCGCGGAAGGAAAAATCGCCGACGACCTCGCGCGAGGAACTCTTGCCGCGCTCGACCGAGGTCGGTTCCAGGATCGCGCCGCTGACGCCGTCGACCACACCGTTGGTGATGCTGAGCGCATCGACGCGATGGCGGAACTTGAATATCAGCCGTCCGCTTTTCGCGGCCTCGCGCGCGCGGCGCTCGAACGGCTCGACGATGCCGGGTCCGGTGCCCCAGGTGACGTGGAAGCGCGGCACCGAATTGCCATGGCCCATCGCGTCGTAACCGCCGCGCTCGGCCCAGCCGACCACCGGGAAGATGCGATGGCCCATCGCGCGTAGCCAGTCGCGTTTCTCTCCGGCCGCGAATGCGACATAGGCTTCAGCCCATTTGCGCGGCCAGTAATCCTCCTCGCGATCGAAACCGGCGGTGCCCATCCAGTCCTGCAGTGCGAGGTCTGCGGAATCCCTGATGCCGAGCCGGCGCTGCTCCGGCGAATCGACCAGGAACAGGCCGCCAAACGACCAGAAGGCCTGGCCGCCGATGCTTTGTTCCCCTTCCTGGTCGAGCACGATGACGCGCTTGCCTGCGTCGGCGATCTCGGTTGCGGCCACGAGACCGGCAAGCCCCGCGCCAACCACGATCACATCTGCATCGTCAGCCATGTTTGAGTCCCCCGGTCCCACCGGGATTCAAGACCGCCTCATTGCGTGCGGTCAACGCCAAATGGACCTTGCCTGTGGCGGCGGAGCACCAAGCACGCGCGCCACGCTGTTCCAGTTTGGGACCTTTCCCCAGTCCCACTGCAGCGTGCGCGCAACACCCAATTTGAATTTGTTTTGACCGGCTTCGCTCGTCTGGACAAAAATACGCGCGCGCAACACGCTCACGATTGTCTTGCATCACAGACCAAACAGATTCGGTTTCGACTGGGGCTGGCCAAAATGAAGTTGATGACGGGGTTGCTCGCTGCGGTTCTCCTGCTGGCGGGAATGGGGACGTCTCAAGCTGTAGTTAGGATCGCCGACGATCGCGGCGGCAAGATCGGCGTCTATGTCGACAGGTATCAGGACCTGCGGACGTCGGGCGAGACGGTCATCATCGACGGGCTGTGCGCCTCGGCCTGCACCATCGTGCTCGGCAAGGTTCCTCACGACCGGATTTGTGTGACCTCGCACGCCAGCCTCGGCTTCCACGCCGCCTGGGACTACGGCGACAACGGCCGCCCGGTGCCCAATCCCGAAGCCACCCATATGCTGTACCTGATGTATCCGCCGGCGGTACGCAGATGGATTTCGGAGCGTGGTGGCCTGACCCGGCGCATGATCTTCCTGCGCGGCAAGCAACTGCAGGCGCTGTACAAGCCGTGCTACCTCAACGCCCAGGCCTCGGCGCCGAAGCCCGCGCACTAAGCTCCGGCTGCGTCTCTGTTTGACGCTCGTCGGCCATTGGCTTGGTCATACGCCGGGGGATGGACCAGCAGGCATCGGAATCGCTCGCCATCATTTGACGGCCTGCGAGCGCCATTGCGCTTGCTGCCTGCCGGAACCGGGCTTATCTCAGCCTCATGGTTCAGCCGATCTCCACCCGATCCGAGCTCGTAACGGCTCCGCAGGGCCGGGTAGCGTCTGCGATCCTGTGGGGTGCGGCCGCTATCGGCGGATTGGCCCTGCTTGCCGCCGCCGCGCTCTGGTTCCACTACGGGACCGCGGTGTTTTTCGAAATGATCACGGCCGGCATCTCCGCCTGCTTCTGACAAGGACGCCTTCGCATCATGCCCCGGACCACGCGCCCATTGGTGATCTTCGCTGCCTTCGCGGGCAGTCTGGCGGTCGGCTTGTTCCTCATGCTGTGGGCGATCGGCGGCTTGCGCACCGTTGCCGCGCCGGCCGCGATCGGCGGGTCGTTCCAACTCACCGACCAATCCGGCCAGACGGTCACCGACAAGAATCTCCAGGGCAAGCCGACCCTGATTTTCTTCGGATTCACCCATTGCCCGGACATCTGCCCGACCTCGCTGTTCGAGATCTCGGAGGTGCTGAAGGCCATGGGCAAGGACGCCGATCGCGTGAATGCCTATTTCGTCTCGGTCGATCCGGAACGCGACACCGCCACCGCGATGAAGGATTACCTGTCGAGCTTCGATCCGCACCTCAAGGGCCTGACCGGCGATCCCGCCGCGATCGCCAAGGTGCTGTCGAGCTATCGTGTCTACGCCAAGAAAGTGCCGCTGAAGGATGGCGACTACACGATGGACCACACCGCGCTGATCTATCTGATGGACCGCGACGGTCATTTCGTCGCGCCGTTCAATCTGAAACGGACGCCGGAAGAGGCGGCGGCCGATCTCAAACGGTATCTCTGATCGCCATTTCCGGTTCAGAATTAACCCAATCGGCGCTCGCTTCAGGCGCCGATTCGGCTATAAGCCGTTCGATTTCCTGAAATTGCCGGTTATGCCAGACTTGTCCGCCCAGCTCTTTGCCGTCCGCTCCCGCCAGCGTCGCCTGGCCGCGGGCATGATCGCGGCTGCCTTGCTAGCCATGGCGGGTCCTGCGATCGGGCAGACGCCTCCAGCGCAACCACCGGCGGCCAAGACGGCCCCTGCGCCGGCTCCGCCGACCAGACCGGCGCCGGCTGCACCGCAGGCAGCGCCTGCGGCCCCAGCGGCAACCCAGCCAGCCCCGACCCTGCCGCCCAAGGCCGCCGCCGAGGCCGCGCCGCAGGCGGTGCCGGGTTTCTGGGACCCGCGGCGCCGGCCGGACCGCCCGGACCTGTCGCGCCTCACCGTGATCCGCTTCCTGACCGAGACCGACTATCCGCCGTTCAATTTCACCGGTCCCGACGGCAATCCGGCCGGTTTCAACGTCGACCTGGCGCGTTCGCTCTGCGACGAGATCAAGGTCACCTGCACCATCCAGATGCGCCGCTTCGAGACCCTGATCGATGCCCTGGCGACCAACCGTGGCGATGCCATCATCGCGTCGATGGCCGTGACGCCGCAGCTGCGCGCCAAGGTCGATTTCACCGATCCCTATTACCGCGCGCCGGCGCGCTTCGTGTCGCGCCGTGACAACGCGATGCCGGAAATCCGCCCGGAATATCTCGAGGGCAAGAAGGTCGGCGTCATCGCCGGTACCTCGCACGAGGCCTACCTCAAGGCGATGTTCACCGACGCCGAGATCCATTCCTTTCCGGATAACGACGCGCTGCGCGCGGCGCTGCGCCGCGGCGAGGTCGACTTCATCTTCGGCGATGCGATCTCGCTCGCGTTCTGGATCAACGGCACCGATTCCGCCGAATGCTGCGCGTTTTCCGGCGGCCCCTTTGTCGAGAGCCGCTATTTCGGCGAGGGCGTCGGCATCGCCGTCCGCAAGGGCAACGATCTGCTCCGGCAGTCGCTGAACTGGGCGCTGTTCCGGATTTGGGAAAAAGGCCGCTTCACCGATCTGTGGCTGCGCTATTTCTCGGTCAGCCCGTTCTGAGTTCGTCATTCCGGGATGGTCCGTAGGACCAGACCCGGAATCTCGAGATTCCGGGTTCGATGCTGCGCATCGCCCCGGAATGACGACAAACTTCCCGTCGTTTTGCATTTTGCCGCGAAAGCGTTAGTTTTCGCGGCCTTTTTGGAGAGAACCTGAGGAATGTCCGTGATTGATCCTTCTGCCAGCCCGAGCGACCTGCGGGCGCTCGCTGAACAATCCAACGCTTGGCCGTTCGAGCAGGCGAAAGCGATTGTGGCGCGGCTGAAGAAAAATCCCAAGGACGAGGTGCTGTTCGAGACCGGCTACGGCCCGTCGGGCCTGCCGCATATCGGCACCTTCGGCGAGGTCGCGCGCACCACGATGGTGCGCCACGCCTTCCGCGTGCTCACCGAGGACAAGATCAAGACCCGCCTGCTCGCCTTCTCCGACGACATGGACGGCCTGCGCAAGGTGCCGGACAACGTGCCGAACAAGGAGCTGCTGGAGCAGCATCTCGGCAAGCCGCTGACCAAGGTGCCCGATCCGTTCGGCACCCATCCGAGCTTCGGCCAGCACAACAATGCGCGGCTGCGCGCCTTCCTCGACCAGTTCGGCTTCGACTACGAATTCGCGAGCTCGACCGAGTACTACACCTCCGGCCGCTTCGATGCCGCGCTGCTGCGCATGCTGGAGCGGATCGAGAAGGTGATGGCGATCATGCTGCCGTCGCTGCGCGAGGAGCGCGCGGCGAGCTACTCGCCGTTCCTGCCGATCTGTCCGCGCACCGGCCTCGTGCTCTACGTGCCGGTGACGGCGCACGACGCCAGGGCCGGCACGATCTCCTACGAAGATCCCGATACCAAGGAGAGCGTCACGGTTCCCGTCACCGGCGGCCGCTGCAAGCTGCAATGGAAGCCGGACTGGGCGATGCGCTGGTACGCGCTCGGCGTCGACTATGAAATGGCCGGCAAGGATTTGATCGACTCGGTGAAGCTGTCGGGCAAGATCTGCTCGGCGCTCGGCGGCACGCCGCCGGAAGGCTTCAACTACGAACTGTTCCTCGACGAGAAGGGGCAGAAGATCTCGAAGTCGAAGGGCAACGGCCTGACGATCGACGAGTGGCTGCGCTACGCCTCGCCGGAATCGCTGTCGCTGTTCATGTATCGCGAGCCCAAGGCGGCGAAGCGGCTCTATTTCGACGTCATCCCGCGCAATGTCGACGACTACCAGCAATTCCTCGACGGCTTCACGCGGCAGGAAGCGCGGCAGCAGCTGCAAAATCCGGTCTGGCACATCCATTCCGGCAAGCCGCCGCAGGCCGATATGCCGGTCACCTTCCAGCTGCTGCTGACGCTGGTGTCGTCGTCGAACGCGGAGAATGCCGAGACGTTGTGGGGCTTCATCGGCCGCTACCGGCCGGGCGTGACGCCGCAGACCCATCCGAAGCTCGACGCGATGGTCGGCTACGCCATCAACTACTATCGCGACTTCGTGGCGCCGACCAAGCAGTTCCGCGAGCCGACCGACGGAGAGCGCGCCGCGCTGCAGGATCTGCGCGATGCGCTCGCCAACATGCCGGCGAACGCGACCGCGGAAGACATCCAGAACGTGGTCTATGAGATCGGCCGCCGCGAGCCGTTCCTCGACATGGTCAAGAAGGGCAAGGACGGCCGTCCCGGCGTCTCGCTCGACTGGTTCAACATGCTCTACCAGGTGCTGCTCGGCCAGGAGAAGGGCCCGCGCTTCGGCTCCTTCGTCGCGGTCTACGGCGTGCAGAACGCGGTCAACATGATCGACGGCGCGCTGGCGCGGTCGTCGTAGGGATCGCGCCGCTCATCGCGGCTTGGCCTGCGCCGCGTCGCGCAGGCCGTCGCTGGTGGCGCGCAACAGC
>NZ_JAQOSR010000017.1:0-70229 GCF_046718885.1 Bradyrhizobium sp. UFLA01-814
GCTAGATAGAACAGGCTTCAAACTGGAGATACTGCAGTGGCGATGGGTACCGTGAAGTGATTCAATCCGACCAAGGGATATGGCTTTATCAAACCCGATGATGGGGGACCGGACGTCTTCGTGCACATTAGTGCTGTAGAGAAAGCCGGCCATGACGGCCTCCCGGAGGGCGCTCGCATTAGCTATGAACCAAAGAGCGGCCGTGCGGGTAAGGTCTCCGCCGAAGATCTGCGAATTGGTGGATAGGATACGATCAGGATAGGCCGGGCTGATTTGCCGCCTCCGGCCCTTGATCACCGTGGTATCAATCTGGCCTCAGCGCATTCCTGGCATCGCTGAGGTCGTCTGCGCGTCCCGCAATGGGATTGGCATTTGGCGCGACGGCCACGGTCTTACAAGGGGGCTCTGCACCGAACGGCTTGCGATAGGGAGCAGGACCAGTCGATTGACCGGCCTTGCTAAAGGGCAACAGCATCCAGGCCGCCAACAAGCGGCGATATCCGTGCGTGGCAAAGGAAAGAGGCGGCCTGCCCCTGCAACCTGCCCTCAACGTTCTTCCGATAGGGACAATTGAACGTGTGCAGCAGACGCCATTCACACTTTCGCTCTTCCATATTCCTTCCACAGCATGACTTCGAGCTCTCCTGGAACGTCGAGATGCTCAGGAAAATCTGGGAAGGGAATTGAATTTCCGTCGCGTACGAAGAGGACGAGATCGGTATCGCCGTTCTTTTCCGTACAATGTTCTCGCCTCACCTTTCCGCAACTGGTGTCGAGCACGAACCGGGTCGAGTTGATCCATGATGGCGAAAACAAGTTGAGTTGATCTGCAATGTGCCAAATGCGACCCAAGCGCACGCGGAAAGCCGCGGAGAAGTTGATCGGATCTGGAATGAAGATTGACAGATTGCGCACGCCCAGCCCGTCGAGCCTTTCCAGCAGACGATGAAGTACTAGCTGATGATCATTGGTATTTCGCAGCAATGGAAATTGATTGTAGAGCCTAATCTTGTGCCCTCGAAGGTCTGCGATCTTTTCGGAGACCTCTTCGCAGATTTCGTATGGGTGCACGATGTGGAAGGTGATGCGAAGGCCGTGTCTCGCCAGGATATCAATCTTCTCTGCGGTGAACGCCTTTGGCTCAAATACGATCGCTCTTGTATGAATTCGGATTGACTTCACCGATGGAACCAATCGAATTCCTTCGATGATTGTCTCCAGCCGCGACGCTGGCAGCATCAAGGGATCTCCCCCTGACAGGATCACCTCAGTGACTTCTGGTTGGCGGCGAAGATAGTCAATCAGCCGATCCAGGTCAGCATCTTGTTCATCTGGCTCGTCAATGAACGTGTTCTCACTCAGCACGTCCATGCGGAAACAATACTGACAGTGTCCAAAGCACTTCGAGGTGGTTAGGAAGAGTACGCGGTCTGCGTATTTTCGCACTATCGAGGTTTTGTTGGCGCGCCCACACGCATTTGATCTGTCGTTGACGAAATCCTTTACCTCATTGGGAGCCCTCAATGAAATTCTGTCCTGCGTTGGAAAGGACACCCGGTGAAGTGGCCCCAGATGATTGCCCAGCGCCGCAACCTCTTCCTTGATCTTCTTTTCATAGAACGGCGTGACTTTCACAGGTAGCAGGCCCTCTCTCATAGAGACGGCCTTGAACTCCTCATTGATATGGCGTTGATTCATAACAATCTCGTTCGACTGTTGCGGTTCGAAAAGTACGCGATGAAGGCAGTAGATGCGATGTAGAGGAGCGAAGACTTTGCGTTAAGCAGGATCGGCGCGGAGGGAATCACCACCAAGCCAGCGAGGAGCCACGAAACTGCTCCTCGCCGCAGCCTGGCGAGCGCGATGGCCGAAATGACGTAAATGGCAAGAAAGTTCATGCCGGCCAGGCGGAACATCATCTCAATGTTTAGCAACCGAATCTGATCGGCGATCACGACCGTGATCAGACACGCAGCCACAAAATATACACTGTTGCGGGGAGCGCCATTGCGCAAGTCGCCGAGGCAGGCGGGAAGAACGCCTTGCCCGGACAGGTAAATAACAAGCCGTGAGACGGCCACAACTGATCCGAAGAGATTGGCCGCGATCAGCACTGTTCCAAGCAGAGGAATCAGCCAACCTGGCGCAGTCGGTGCGATTTGCACTGCAGCTTGAAATACTGGCGTATCAAAGTTTGACTTGATATCGGAGACATGCACGAGCGCTGCGCTGGCGATGTACACGCCGCAGACCAGAACAAACGCAAAAAACATTGCTGTCCCAAAAGTTCTCTTAGGATCGCGGAAGTCCGCAGACAAATGCGACGCGATCTCCCAGCCGGCGAAAGAGAAGAAGATCAGCGGAATCTGGGCGGCGATCGAGGCAAGATCGGTCGGGTCACTGAATCGGATACCGTTAGCCCGCGCCGCTAGCATGAGTAGGACAGCCAGCACCCCCACCAAAAGAGATAATGACGAGCCACCCACTAGCCTTACGCTACTAGAGAGTGTCTCGCTCCTGAACAGAGCAAGGCAGACAGCAAACACAATGAGCAGCGCGGCAAGGAGATGAACATCCACGCTAGAGCCGGTCAATTTTTGCAGGTAAGTCGCCCCCACAATCGCGATGGACGGCAACCCCAATACCGTCGCTCCGAAGAAGAGCAGCGATACCAGCAACTCCAGGTACTGACCGAATGCAAGCTTGGCATAGTACGCTACCCCGCCGGTGCTCGGATATGCACGACCCAGAATAGCCATTGTTACGAGGATCGGCGCAGAGAGGAGCGAGCATGCTAACCAAGCGTAGATGCCATCCTTGCCGAGCTTTTCGAATACAAGCCCCGGGATCACAAGAATGCCGGATCCAAGGATCACCGTGACGATGAGCAAAGCGCCTGAGATAAGTCCCAGGTGTCCCTTGAGTTGGCTTTGCAGCTCATCTTTCACATCAGCCCTCGAAAGAGAGAGGCGTTCGTCGCAGGTCGCGATCACCGCCAACCTCACATTTGCAACCTCTTGATTCCGCCTATGTCACGGTCGGCAGGAACGCGGAGACATCCCTCGCTTAACGCTTAAGACCAATGGACCGGCATTCGTGGTCTTGACGAAGCGAAAATCAAACCGTCCCGCAACTCAGTTGAAACGTAGAGGACACTGCAGGGGAGCATCCTCGTTGTTGTCGGCGATCATGTATTGCGGCCACTGGGCTTCACCTAGAAGGTATGATCCCAGCAACGGGCTGTGAGTGACGTCATCATAGGTGTCAATGTTGCGTCTGATCTTTGCCATGACCGCTCTGCCGCGCCGGTTGGCGGGAGCTGCGATGTCAAAGATCTTACGAGGGTTGATGACGCAGGCTAGCCCGGCTCCCATGTTTCTGCTCCTGCGAAGAACGTGCGCCGGATGGCTTACGTTCACGAAGAGCTCACAGCCGTGGAAGCACATCGTCCACGTAGGATGCGCAGGATCCTTAGACACGTGCGAAGGCCATGGTCGCTGATCTTGATCCAGCAGATATTGCATCGCTTCGATGAAAATCTGCTTGAAGTTGTCCCTCGTCGTCAGTGCCGAAACCGGCTCAAAGAGCACAAGTAATGGACGGTGGTGGCTGATATCGAGAGTGTCGATATCGATCTCCTCAATGTAGCTGCGTAACCCACAAGCAAGATGGTCTAGCTCATATCGCGAATTTTCGAGGTCATATGGGACGAGAAGGAAGCGTAGATGGCCTCGCCTAACCGCGTTTTGCGCGAAGAAGCAGGGAAAACCGGTGCGACTCCCAGCCTCATCTTCGAACTTCGTTAGAATGTACAAAATCACTGCGCGACCCCACAGGAATCGTTCAGTGAGGCCGGCGAGTTCACCCTGGTTAATCAGCATGCTCTCTCGCTTTCCATTTAGGGGACAAAGCGTTGAGCGGCGATGGCTGAGGTCGGTACGCCAGAAAGTGTTCCGCCGCTCGGAGCGCAATGTCCGGGGCCGATGTTGGGCGGGCCTGTCATGGATGACTTCTCCTCTATGGTGGAGAGCATTTGCGGGTAGCCCTGCAGGGGGCGTGCCAAACGAGACAGTCACGTTCGGATAATGGGATCACTCTGATGACCCTGTGTGATGTCCCACGCTTCGAAGTTTGATGTCGGCAAGCTGACAGTGAGGGTCGCTTTGAGGCCACGGCTCTGTGCGATTGAGCGCAAAGTTTGCCCAAGCTTAGCTCGTCGGCGTCCGATTTGATAACCATCGACGGTGCCCGCAGAAGTATTCGGTGAGAAGCTTCGTAACCAGACAGACTTGATGGCGGCAGATATCGTTGCATCCATCCGCGAATCTGGCGGCGCGTCTGCCGCCTCCAGGTGCTTGACATCGAGATCCTTGAGGAGATCCGCGCCGCGGAGATCATGGATGCACAGGTTAGAGACGGCGATACCATCTCGCGTCGCGAGCAAGACAGGTCAGCCACTCAGCTTCGGTCTTGGCCGGTACCGCTCAGTCAGATGTGGAAGCTCGCCAACGGTCTCCTCCGGATTTGTTCGGAGGCAGGGAAGTCAGAGAAGTTGGCGTCGGAAAAATCCAGGACGAAGCCGGGACCTCGGACAAAGTCGACGAGGTCGTCAATGAGGCGCAGGTCGATGGACCTGGATGCCGCTCACGGCGCTCCTCCGCGCATCGGATTTGTGATTTGAACTCCGGCGAAATCCCTCTCGTTGTCCGTTACGACAGTACATTCGTTTGCTCCCGCAACGGCTGCGATGATCATGTCGAGCCCGCTGCGCGGCTGCCCGGTGGTTTTGCCCTCAGCCATGAGTCGCGCCCAGATAAGCCCGGCTTTTTCGTCGAATGCCAGAATGCGGCCGGCGAACAAGGCTTGAGGCCCCTCCGGGCCGGAGAACCACGCATCGAGAGCATCCCGCTTCTTTCCGCGTGGCTTTTCGAGGATGCCGCGCCGGATTTCCGCGACCGTAAGTGATGCGATGAACAGATCCTCATCTCGCTGCGCTGCCATCCAAGCCAGTAGCGCCTCTGACGGCTGCGGCTTGACGACATTGCTGATGATGTTGGTGTCGAGAAGATAGCGCGTCACAGATCGACCTTGCGCCCTTCTACGCGCGGGCGCCTCAGGTCGAGATCGGCGCCGACGAGTGGCGAACGACGCAATGCGTTCAAGATGCCACCGGCCTTGGGGGGCTCACCAGAAACGGCCTGTTGAACCGTGCGCCGGAGATTGCCAGCTTCCGGCCCCTCCTCGCTCAGCTTGCGCGCAAGCCCCCTGATGAGCTCGCGATCGGTCTCGAGGGCTTGGAGCTCGAACCGCACAATGCCACGCTTCGTCAGCCGGGATCGGTAATTTTCGATCGCCCTTTTCTGCGCGCTCTTGCTCACTGTCGCCTCCACACTATATCTGGATATATAGCCGAACCTTCGGTTCGCTGCAAGGCCTCGGCTCTTTGTGACCCCAAGAGCGGCAGAGACGATAAGAGGGCGAAGCAGGGCGCGATGTCGCGCCCCTCATTTCAGACCAAACGGTTTCGATACAACTAATTGATATTACTATATTTTTATTTTGCCTTGAGAGCGCAGTTCGACGCCTTTGTTCGGATGCGGAACAATCCGCGCAATGCCCGCCCGGCCAGCCGCGCGGGATTTCGTTCAAGCCGAAACTAACAGCCATAAGCGTGACCGCCTCCCGGACTAAGGGGGCGTCATGAAGATCGAAATTTACGCCCGCTACTTGTCCGACAATCAGCGCGACGAATCGATCGAAGATCAGTTGCGGCTCTGCCGAGAAGCAAGGTTGGACGGTGGTCGATAGCTACACTGATGGCAAAGAGGCCCAATGCGATGCGTAACTTACGGCGTCTGCGAAACAGCCGGCTCTCCATGTCGCCGGCTGCAGACACTCTGACGAAGAGGGCTCGGGCCGCCTTCTGCCTGATCCTACCATGGAAGGCATGCAGATCGGCGGCCCCCAATGGGTTGGGCTGCCACTTCGCTTTGAGCAAACAGATTTCACTGCCAAGCTGGAAGCTGCCGTCGATCTGCTCGCCTCGGATTCGGAAGGGCTCATGCGCGGCCAGGCCAAGTGCGTCGAACAGACGTTTGAGGAGACCCTTGAAGCACAGCCTCCCGCCTGGGGAGCGAGTGAGGTAACCTGCAACAAATCCGCTTTGATCTTAGCAGCCTTCTGCCGGTCGAACGCAGGACGCTGTGGGCTCACCGTCGCAATCGGCGAGAACATTGCGATCGTCCAGAGGACCTTTAAAAAGATCTTACCGGCATTCGCCACCAATGGCAGCCAATTCGACCAGTTGTTCAAGGACGGTGAGGCTTTTCGGATCGGCAAGCTGGAAGGTCGCGCCATCCACACACCCGGTCACACGCCAGCCTGTGTGACGTACGTGATCGGCGATGCCGCATTTGTCGGCGATACCCTGTTCATGCCGGACTACGGAACCGGCCGATGTGACTTCCCGGGTGGTGACGCTCACATGCTTTACCGCTCGATCCGGAAGCTGTTTGCACTTCCGGCGCAAACGAGGCTTTACATTTGCCACGACTATCAGCCTGGTGGACGCGCTCCACTATGGCAAAGCACGATCGCAGAGCAACGCGAAAGGAACGTTCACGTTCATGATGGTGTGGGTGAGGAAGAATTTGTCGCGATGCGCAACGCGCGCGACAACAAGCTCGACATGCCCCTTCTGATGTTTCCTGCGGTGCAGTTCAATATGTGGGCGGGTCAGCTTCCACGTCCGGAAGACAACGGCGTCAGCTATCTGAAGACACCGCTGAACCAGTTGTAGTTGTTTGTGAGCGTTGCAATTCCTAGTAGGCTGGACTAGGTGCGCATCTGCTCAAATCTGGAGGATCGATTGCGACCGACGCGCGATCACAGCCCAGCTCGAATTAAAGACGTCACCCGAACTCGCCTTCACCTCGCACCCGCGGGCGCTTCGCGCTAGCTCCCGTCACTAGCTCCCGTCAAGTCCAGCAGTCGGGGCGAACTCAGGCTTGGATCAGACTTCGGGAAGCAACGTCATCAAAGCGCTCGAAAGGCGGTTCTTGAGCCCCTTGGGGAGACGAAGCGGTTCCGTCTAACCGCTGCATATGAGGCACATTCTCCGCTTACTGCCGAAGGCTTCGCGACCGTCCTGGCCAAGACTGTAGGCAGCCGCCCTAATAGGATTGCGGGCGCCCTCAGGCCTATGAGCTAGGAGATAGCCGAAAGTGTCGGGACACGCTTCTACACTGCTCGCACGTACCGCATTTGTCACTACCACGCGAAGTTTGTGCAACGATGTCGCTGTCGACCATTTCAGAAGTAAATTCGGCGAGCACGTGTTCCCAAGCAGAAGTAATTGGACTTCGCCGGCCTTGCAACCATAGTTGACTGACCTCAAGCCAGCCTCGGACCACGCAGCCCAAACTGCGGCTGAGGCATCGAAATTCAACGGGTCCTTAACTCGTTAGCTTGACGTGAGTTGGTCGTGTGCGGCAAATTTTGCTCGAGGGTACGTCTTTGCCGGGCGCGTGGTGCTCACCTGAGGTCAAGCCACCCCGAAATGCCCCCCGCAAATGGGGGCCGCATCATCTCAGCCGGCGTCTCTGGTGCGAGGATTCTTTCGAATGGCTCGCGGCAGTGGCATCGCCGAGACCGGCACTGGCACCGACGATGCCGGAGGCGACCGGCGCAACTCTTTCACTCAAGATGCGGATGTTCGATGTTCATCACCATCGACCTTGCGAAACGACCTCATCCTTCAAGCCGCGGAAGTCGACCATTGGCTGGGTTGATCGAGAAGAGCGAAAACATGGTCGACCGCGACCGGCCGACCGACGAGGTATCCTTGCACTTCGTCACAACCGGTCTGACGCAAATAGTCAAGCTGCTCGGCGGTTTCGACGCCTTCGGCGACCACGCCGATCTGCAGTTCCTGCGCCAGTGTGATGATTGACCTTACTATCGCTGCGCTATCCGGCCGCCTCAGCATGTCCCGTATGAAGGACTGATCGATTTTGATGCGAGTGTAAGGCAGCTTCAGCAAATAGGTCAGAGATGAATATCCTGTTCCGAAATCGTCAAGTGCCACCGTCACTCCCAGTTGCAAGAGCGAGTTGAGGATCGATGATGCCGGCGCGTACTTCGAAATGAGCATCGATTCGGTGATTTCGATCTCGAGACGGTGAGGAGCAACCCTGGCTTGGGAGAGGGCTTGCACGATTGTCTGCAGGATGCTGGCGTTATGGAATTGAGCCGCCGAAAAATTAACGGCGATCCTGAGGTCCGACGGCCAGTTCGACAGCGTCGAGCAGGCGCTTCGGACTACCCACTCGCCGATCTCGTGGATCAAGCCGGTTTCTTCGGCGATTGGAATGAACTCGGTCGGGGAAATTACTCCGCGGACAGGATGCCGCCATCGCAGCAAGGCCTCAAAGCCGGTGACCCGGTTCTTGCGAATATCAAGGAAAGGCTGGTAGAGGAGGAACAGCTCGTCTCTGTCGATCGCAAGCTCCAGATCCCGCTGCAGCGTCCTGCGTTCGCGCGCCGATTTGTCGTCGCTGGCCTCAAAGAAGCGAATTGTTCCCGGCCCCGCCTGCTTGGCGCGATAGAGCGCAATGTCGGCATTTCTCAGGAGTTCATGAGGCACGTCGCCATCGCGTGGGGCCACTGCAATTCCGACACTGGTCGCCCCTGCGATCTCGCATTTCTCGATCGGGAATGGTTCGGCGAAGGCGCCGACGAACCGCTCGGCAACTTCCAACGCGTCTTCCAACTTGGTCAGATTGGTCATAACAAGCGCAAATTCATCGCCGCCGATGCGCGCCACAGTATCAATCTCCCGTACGCATCGCTGCAGTCTGGATGCGGCCTGCGCGAGAAATTCGTCGCCTGCGAGATGGCCAAATTTGTCGTTCACTTCCTTGAAGCGATCGAGATCCAGAATAAGAACCGCGAATTCCTCGCCGGAGCGGGCGAGCCTGTTGAGGGCGCCTTCGAGGCTCTCATTGAAGGCGAAGCGGTTCGGCAGTTGGGTCAGGGGATCCCGCCGACCCCTCCTTTCGGCCTCCAGTTGTGCAATGGTGCGTCTGGTAAATTCGAAGGAATGGGCGAAAACGCCGTGCAGGAGTACGAAGCCATAGGCCACAACCAGGATGGCGACGAGCAGATAGACGAAATCGTCGTTTCTGCCGAGGCAGATTGCCGTACCCACAAAGATCGGAGCCGTGAACGCCACTGCCGCCACCGGAATCGTCGCGAAGGCGAACGCGCCACCGGCAAGCATCCCAGAGCACAGACATGTTATGACGAGCTGCCCGCCGTTTGAGGCGTTGGCGAAGAAAGCCACCGGAACGATCGCCCAGGCGGTTCCGAGAAGCAACGCATTGCGTACTAGCCGATGCATGGCCTGACGCGACACGAACTGGGGCTTCGTCATCCGGCGTGATGAACGCGCCTTCAAGCCTATGGATAGCGCGCCGCAGACGACGGTCGCCGCCCAGACCAGGGCGAAATTTCGGTCGGGCGAATGCCAAAGGGCAATTGCGAGCACGGTCGCATTGCAGGCGTTGGCCAGCATGATGGCCAGCGAATAGCCCAGCACGAGGGAGAGCTGCTCAGCACGAATATATCCTGCGACCGCTTCATCGGCGGTCGGCCCGCCGAATGCCGCCAAGTCCCCGGCCATCAGCTTGGAGAGATAGGAATTCAGATATGCCCTCATTCTGGGACCCCGCAAGGCTCGCTTCGACGTTGGCGCCAGCGCTGGAGGGTCGCGGCAAATCTTTGACAAAAGATAAACTCATGATTGTAACGCTAGCCTAACAACACCTACGAGCTTGCATCCGAAGAAAGGCGCGGCGGACTCATTGTTGAGGTCTGGAGGTGTTATGCGTTAAAGACCAACTCCGTCCGTTTCGTACCGATCTATCGTTTTTATAGATCGCAGATTTGAGCTAAGCCGCATGCGGATAGCTCGACCACCAAGCTGAATGAAACGGCGCGACGGTGCGAGATCGATCAGGCTCGACGAAGGCCGCCGAGACGCGGCATTCGACGGTTGGCGCGCTTGCTCCAACGATTCTCTCTTTGCGTGGGGCCCGCGGTTCGCCGTCCTGCTGCACGACACGCCAGACGATAATTTGGCTAGGCAATCTTTCGGTGGAGGCATCGACGATTTCCTGGCGTCAGAATTGCACCTGGGGTCTCGGATCTGGCGATGCAATCAAAGGGGATCGTGCTCAAACGTGACCGTGTCTCCGACTTGCTTTCTGACACGCACTGCGGCCAGCCTCACGCTGCTTAGCTCAAGCCTGCTCGCCTTGCGTTCACTTCAGTCGCCCCAGGTCCGGGCTTCGTCTAAGCGGACTCTGCCGGTAGACCGCAATCCGCGTTGATTGTCGCGTTGGTGCTCGGCGGGCGCACGGGTACTATGCCAACTAACGGGGTCATTTGCGTCCAGCGCGCGAAGCTCTGCCCTGTGAATTAAAGTGCGAGGTTTGCACCAAAACGCACAGACCGCACCTCGCGGTCGCCCGCCCGAAAAACTATGCTGTCATGGAACTGTGCGGTACGGACAGAAATCGGCCGGGGGACAACTTGCTAACGCCCAATCGTGGGCGCATTGACCAATGCGGCTCGGCCAATCTGCCTCTGGACATCGATTGACGTCTCTCCGCGGGTGACGGCTTCCAGGAGTTTGCAGGCGACATGAGTTCGAGCGTGGTCTCCTGACGCGAGACACTCTCGCACATCTCCTTCAGAACGGCGCGCAACAGGGTGGCCAATTCGGAAACGACCATTCGAACGCCCTCAGTCCCTCGATAATGATCATTTGCCGGCGCGTAGCGGGATAAACATCTGGTTGAGTGAACTTGGGGCTCGTATGCGGGCTTGCTCGCCCCTGTCGGGCTTAGCGCAATGGTATGACGACGATAGAATGAGCACCAGCGCAAATCACCGGGCTTGCACTTGCGCCGCTGATGCCGACGGACTGCTTTGGAGCAGACGGTCGGAAAGAGCGCGAATTCGATTCCGAAAAGCTCACGTGATCGGGTCCGTCACGGAACGGGCCCAACCATCAGCCACAGAGCTTGACCTATTCCCCGCCCTCATAGAACAGCTCGAGCGGCAACCCGACCAACGACTTTCCGATCCAGTCCCGCGCGATCACGTTCGACGGTCCCATCGCGATCGCGGCGCGCGCATCGTGGAACGAGCGTTCGATCGGCCCGCGCCGATAGCCGTAACCGCCGGTCACGGTCAAGGCTGTTGTCGCAACCGTGTTGGCGACCTCGGCGGCGTGCACCTTGAACTCGGTGAGTGGAATCAGGATCTCGCTCTGCGGCTTGCCAGCCCGCCACAGCTCGTCCAGCCTGGCGGCGAGCTCGTTGCGCCATGGACGCAAGGTTTCCACCAGCACCTTGGCGGCCCCAAGCTCCTGACGGATCGCCTGGTAATCCGACAGGTTCTTGTTTCTATGCTTGTGCACAAAGCTCGAGGTATGTGCGACTGCCGCATTCAGGGCGCCGCGCGCGACGCCTTCCCATGGCGCCAAGACCGATCAGGTAAACCGGCGAGACGCCGTCATAGATGATCTCTTGCCCTGGCCTTCGGAGCCGAGCAGGTCGTGGCTCGGAACCTTGACGCCCGCATAGCGGATCGGTCCGGAGTGGTTTGCCTTGACGCCCAGCGCGTCCCAACGGCCGGCAAGATTCCAGCCGAGCGGCCGTGCTTGAATGGCAGAAAGACGTCCACGTTCCTGGCGCCTACGATCTCGAAATCGACACCACAGCCCCCAAGATTGCGCAGCAATTGTCCTAGAGCGAATTGGACGATCCCAGGATCGTCCAACCGCGTTTGAGAAGCTGGTCGCATGCGCGAACAACGATTAAGGCGAACTGTAGTTTGAGAGCGGCGATGAAATTACTTATCGAGTTAAAGGCTGCACCCGCGCCGCCTTTGCAGCCGGTCCGAGAGCAGCGGAGTTGTCGTGAGCCAGAACCGGCCGAATAACGCCAAGGTCCCGACCGAGATGCCATAGAAGCGCCGACATCGACTTAGCCTATCTGCGACGTGCTAGTCGAAACCGGGCCGGGTCCAAGTGGAGCGAACGGAAGTCACAGGCTTCAGGCACCAAGGCAGATGCCTTGGGGAATCTCCGGGATCTTGCTCGCAAAGCAAGAAGGCTGCGGAGACGGCACATAGGGAGCAGCCTACTAGAAGTGACAGTTGAGCCGACGCGAACGGTTTGCACTATCGCTACAAGCGTCATGCAATCACCAAAGCGAAAATCGTCGGCAGGCAAGGCAAAAGGGCCAATACAATGATCCGCAATTAGAGAGGTCGAGTCGTGAGCTCAACTCGTTGACCAGCCCTGGGCATGATCCGGAAACACTCGGTCACCTAAGGGATTCTGCGCTCCAAAGAGTGTCCAAGATGTCGCGACATACAGAAATGGACTGCAACGCTGGTAATATCGGGGATTCAGCAGTCCAACGAGCGCCAATAGGTCATTCCTCATCAGATGGTGACTTTCTGCGCTACTGGAGCCGATCGGGTGATCGAGCGTCAGCACTAGCTGCGGTCCGGACGCGAACGGAGGATGCGATCAAAAAGACCGGCATCGGTCTGAGGTTATCCGATGAGAACTTTTGCGGCTATGATCTATCCGAATTTTCGCTACGCCGAAGCGTTCTTAATCGCGCGCAACTCCACCGCGCGAAGCTAGACTTGGCTGATCTGTCCGAGGCCACCCTTATTTGTCCCGGACTGGAAAATGCAAGCTTTCGAGGCGCCAAGCTCGACTTCACATATATGCATGCGATCGCCGCGCAGGTTTGCAATTTCGATGATGCAAGTCTGCGCAACGTGATTGATGCAACGGGCAGCTTATTTCATGGCTGCAGCATGAGACGAACGCGGTTCGATAACGCGGTGCTGAGTGGCGTCCTTTTCTACCAGTGCGACGCGAGCCACGCCACCTTCGACGGTGCGGAATTGCAGGGAACGACAATCAATGAATGTTTCCTTCCGCTCTCTTCCTTTCGCCTTGCCAAGCTGAACCAGGTTACCGTTACGAATACTCATCTGGCCGGCTGTTGTTTCTCCCGCTCCCGCGGTGAGAGCCTGTCAATCTTGCGCCCGACCTCAGTCAATGAGCTTGCACTAGACGACGCCTATCTTCCATATCTGCGGTTGCAGAAAGCGCACGGTCACATCATGGCAAAGGCGCTGAACGCTCCATTTTCAGATTTCAGCCTCTCGAACCTTTCAAACGCTGACCTTGAGCAAGCAGACCTAACGCAGGGGCGCTTCCTGTCCGTGAACTTCGCCAACGCTAATCTCGTCGGAGCGGTCTTGAACGGCGCATCGGTTCGGTGTTGCCAGTTCGACGGAGCGGACATGTCCCATGCGTCAGGAGAAGCCATCTCCATTACGGAGAGTGCAATGAGGGCCGCCAACTTCAGCGGCCTCCGCGCTCGCTCTGCGTTCATACGCGGCTGCGATGCCGCCGGCGCAGACTTCTCCAGGGCCTATCTCTACCGATCGGTCATTACGGGCGATCTTGCGCAATCCATGACATTGACTCGCGCGAACTTTGAGGGTGCCAATCTGATCCAGTCGTACATTGCGGCAGAAATGACCGACAGCAACCTGGAGGCCGCACGCACCGCTTATGTCCGGATGAACCAATCGTCTCTCCACAGGGCGAATTTGAGCGGGATATCGCCGTTTCAAGCAAGCTTCGTAAAGACGGACTTCTCGGATGCAAAAATTACGACGTTTGAGCCGCCGTTCTTCGCAGACCGATGTCCTGGGCTTGGGCCTGCGTTGAAGGCGGCCTCGGATCAACAGAACGACGCTTCAAATTATCTCACCGAGTTTTCGTCCTTGATGAGACGTGGTCGAGAAGGGTCAACTTGAGTCTGCTGTGAAAAACGTAAAAATCGATGACGTGGTATGCCCAGCCAAAAACCAGTCCTCCGGAAAACAGAGCAGCTGGAAGCATGTAGAGTGGGCCTCCAGCCCTATAAGCAAAGTGTCGCCCGAGCGAGCTTTTGAAGGCTTTGCGCGCCTCATCCCCGAGGGTCCAAGAGACTGCATCATGTGGGTCTTACACCGTACAAACTTGACGAGACCAACATCAGTGACATGCTATCACGATGGGAAGGATAGGTGCGGGGTTCGCCTTAGGGCGGATGGGCCGCGGACGCCGGCGAGATGCAAGCGATTGTTGAAGGAGACCAGCAAGTAGGGCTCCACGCAGCCGCGTGGGTGCCGCTATGATTGAAGCATCGATCGCCCGTGTGCGTTGGCACGGAGCTGTATCAACCGATCCAGACATCTATGGGCGGGACGATCACGCGGCAAAGTGTCCAGCAAGGACCATTCGCTCTTGCATAACCTGCCGGTTCGGCCTGCGGTGTTCTCCGGCAGGCGCTACGATAATCGGCTTGCTGGAGACCTCCGGTTCCGCATGAAGGTCGATCGATGCGGCTTGCAAACCGTAGCGAATGTGGGCTTCAGGCAGAGCAAGATTGAGCCTCTAGTTGACCGGCAACCGCACCCCGGCTTGCTGCAGTAGCGGCAAAACTGACTTGCCGAAGAATTCGAGGTCCTCGCGAAAATCGTAGAACGAGATTTGCATCCCGTCGCAGCCGGCCTTGTTCAGAGCGATGAGCCAGTCCGCAACCTGCTGCGG
Source organism: Bradyrhizobium sp. UFLA01-814 (assembly GCF_046718885.1). Taxonomy (NCBI): domain Bacteria; kingdom Pseudomonadati; phylum Pseudomonadota; class Alphaproteobacteria; order Hyphomicrobiales; family Nitrobacteraceae; genus Bradyrhizobium; species Bradyrhizobium sp. UFLA01-814. The sequence continues at coordinate 14,699 of NZ_JAQOSR010000017.1, forward strand.
GTCACCGATGAGGTGTACATTCCCGCCGAGAATGCGTTCCCGCGGCACATGATTGGTCCAGGCTTTGCTGTCCCCACTCTTGAAATGATTGGCGTATCCGGCGGCCGCCTCCATGTCCGCTAACCGGATGATCTCTTCATAATACTCCTTCGCCTCGGCCTCCGTCGACCGGCAGACGATCATCGGATTGATGATGGTACGGATTTCACGACCGAAGGTGCGGGCTTGGGCCTTGAGCTTGGCCGTATGTGCGGGCAGCGCCTCGATGGCCCGAGCGACGTTGGCTCCCGCAGGACTTGTGATGAAGGCGAGATCCGAGTGCCGCGCCGCGTAGGAAAAGCCTGCGGGCGAACCGGTCGCGCTCACAAGAATCGGCCGTCCGTAGCGCGGCTTCGGACGCACGAAGGCATTCTCAAGACACCAGAATCGACCGTCATGGCTGAAATTGTGCTCTGATTGCCAAAGCCGGTTCGTGATGGACATGAACTCGTCCGCCATCTCGTAGCGAAGATCATGCTCCTGGCGGCGCATGCCGAACATCAGTGGTTCGGCTGGAGAAAAGCCGGTCACGACGTTGATGCCGAAACGCCCTTTCGAAATGTGGTCAGCCGTGGCTGCGAAGCGTGCCAGATGCATCGGATGCCACGGACCATAAAGAATGTGGATAGTCGACAACAGCAGCAACCGTCTGGTCAGCGCAGCGAGCGCAGTGACGGTGATGAACGGATCAATCGAATCCTCCCTAAAACGAATTTTCCCACCATACCCCCCGGCGCGAACCCACTCCGACAATCCGAACACCAGATCGAACCCTAGTTCCTCGGCGCGGAGTGCCAGCGCCGCGTTGTAGTCGAACTCCCATGATGTGGACCTTGGCGCGGCCGAGGCCGACCACCCTCCGCTTTGTGTGGGCAGAAACAGGCCAAGGATCATCGGTTGGCGCAGCACGCGTGCAAGCGGGCTGTCTGCAAAATCCGCAGGCGAGCGTGGCCCGGGAATTCGGGTGTCCAAATTCATCTCAACTCCAAACGAGAAGAGCCGTGCGACAGCGCAGCGGCCGGTTGTGGCAATTTCGTGCGTTAGTCCACGACCCTGATCTTCGCGGGATCAGGAAAATCGCCGGTCGCTATTTGCGTTTGCGCAATGGTCAATGGTCCGCGATCGTAATAGGAAGCGGCCTCGATCCGCGCAGTGAGCAGCTTCTGCACATGCAGGAAGTCGAGGACCTTCTGGCTTTCTAAGATTTCGTTGGCGGTGATGGTGAAATCCAGCGTCTTGACGTCCTTCACCGGCGCGCGCAGATAGCGATCGGCATCCGTGGCGACGCGCAGCAGGCTGGCGTCCAGGCGGGAGGTTTGCGCGAACCATTGGTCGGCTTGCGCGAGGTTGTTCGACGTCCACCAGGTCGCCACAATCCATGCTTTCAGGAAGCGGACCGCCGCCTCCTCGCCGTGGCGTGCCAGCCATGGCCCGCTTAATCCCTGAATTCCGGAAGCCCCCTTGGGATCGCGCCACAACTCCTTGCCGATCTTCTGCTGCAACAGCCTTTCGTAAGTCGGATCCCAGGTTGCGACCGCGTCAACGAGCCCACCTCTCAGCGATTCCGCCTGTTCGGCAATATCCTGATTGATGATGGTAATGTCCCTGAACGGCTCCTTGATTCCAGCCGCCACCACCGCCTGAACGCTGCGGGGGAATACTGTGGTTCCGAACGGGCCTGACAGCTTCGCTCCCTTCAGATCCGCAAGGGTGGTACCTTTAAAGTCGTTACGCACGACGATGCCGAAGCGCTGATCATGTGTCCGGTGCAGCACTTTCGAACCGGGAATGCGGGAGATCGCTCGCAACGTGGGCGCGTCCGCCGCATAGATGTTATCGATACTTCCAGCAACGGCGGCTTCGCCGAGCGGTCCACCGAAAGTGAAGGTCTTGAACTCGGCTTCGATTCCGTTGAGCTCGAGGATGTTAGTGTGGCGCAACGTCTCGAAAATTTCGCCGCCACCCGCCCAGAGGCTCTGATAGCCAAGTGTGATCTTGGACGATGGCTTGGCTTGCGCCTTGATGATCGGCGGCCGCGGAAACCCGGCCGCCAGACCGCCAAGCGCAGTACCTGCGCCGATCAGGAACGTTCTGCGTTTCACGACATCACCCCATTCATGTTGACAGCAATTCAATCAGTCGGCGGCTGGCCGCACAGAGAGCTTGCGCTCGACCAGCAGCATCAGGCTGTTCATGACATAGCCGATCAGGCCGATGACCATCATGCCGGCAAGCACCTTCTCAGTTTCGATCGTGGTCCGCGCAAGCTGGATCATGTAGCCAAGCCCCGAGGTCGCCGAGACCAGTTCGGCCGCGATCACGCACGTCCAGCCGGTGCCGAGCCCAATCCGCATTCCAGTTAGAATATGCGGGAGTGTCGCGGGCAACAGGACCTGGCGAATGAACAACGATCTCGGCGCACCGAAGCAGCGCGCTACGCGCACGTACACATCAGCAAGCGAGCGGGCGCCATCGTAAGTACTGGTAAAGATCGGAAAGAATGCGCCCAGTGAAATCAGAAACCAGGCGGGCCGATCCCCGAGTCCGAACCACAGAATCGCGATCGGAATCCACGCGATCACGGAGATTGGACGGACGACCTCGATCAGCGGCATTACGTACCGGCTCAGCACAGGCAACCGCCCCAGAAGAAGGCCGAACCCTACCCCCGCAATCGTAGCCACGGAGAAGCCGACCAGAACCCTGAGGATACTGGCGGACACGTCGCGCCATAGCATGCCGGCGCGAGCCAGATCCACAACGGCGGCCGCGATGGCCGACGGTGGCGGAAGCAAATTGCCGTTGACGATCCCGGACCGGACGCCCAGCTCCCACAAGACCGGCAGCAGCATTAACGGAACGAAATATCGAGCCCCGCTCAATGCGGAGACGACAGACCTCGTTTTGCCGCCACTACGCTCGGCGCTGGATCGATCCAGCGAATAATTGCCAACCTGCAACAGCGACATCAACGACTCTCCGCCGTGGGGGTGCCGTTGCCCAGCAAGTCGAGTACCTCGTGCTTCAGATTGAGGAACAGGGGATCGCGCACGCGAATCTCGGGTGCGCGGGGGCGCGGGATCGATACGTCGATGACAGAACGGATGCGGCCCGGCCGAGCTTCCATTACGATCACCCGATCGCTCAGGAACACCGCCTCCTCGACGTTGTGCGTGATCAGGAGGAAGGTCTTGCGAGCGCGGGACCAGATTGCGAGTAGCTCTTCCTGAAGCCGGTCGCGGGTGAGTGAATCAAGCGCCGCAAAGGGCTCATCCATCAAGACAACATCTGGATCCGGAGCGAGCGCTCTCGCGATGCTGACCCGCTGTCGCATGCCCCCGGACAATTGAGATGGATAGGCCGTGTCAAAACCGTCCAATCCGACGAGCGAAATGAAATGATTGACACGAGCGTCCCGTTCTTCCCTTCGCAATCTCTGCGCACCCAATCCGAACGCAATGTTGTCGGCGACGGTCAGCCACGGAAACAATGCGTAATCCTGAAACATCATTGTGCGATCCGGCCCCGGTCCGCGGACTTCGACGCCTTGCTTTAGCACGACACCCGTCGTTGGCTTGATGAAGCCCGCGACAAGGTTCAACAGGGTCGTCTTTCCGCAACCGGACGGACCGATGATCGACAGAAACTCGCCAGCCCGAATATCGAGATCAATCTCCTGAAGAGCAGAAAGGGGCTTCCCGTCGCGTTTCTCGAAATGCTTGGAGACACCCCTTACGGAGAACATCAGACGGCTCATACAGCAGTGGACAAGCCACGCATTATCCACGGGGGACGGGGATAGTGCTTTCAAAGATCGAAAGCCTCCGATTGACGTATGCTGAGTTTCCTCGATCACGCAGTACGAATGCATTGCCTGCACCTGTGGCAATCGATGCTTCGCCACGATTCTTGCATTCTTGCGGACCACCGCGCCTGCTTTCGTCCAGGCGGTGAGCAACCATAGTACGATCAGGCGGCCACCCTCACGTCGGCTCGCTGAATGTCGTCCCGGATCTCCCGCCGCACAAAGTGAGGACGGCCTCCTGGATCAGCTGCTCGAGGCGGCGAAGCGCGCCCAGTGCCGCGTGAATTGTACCCATCCCACCGGGATGGCCGGTACCCCAGGCTTTGAAGAGTTCCAAGGCTTCGCTGCCCCGCACCTCGCCGATCGGAATGCAGTCAGGGCGCAAACGTAGGAAGACCGGACCAGGTCCGACAGCGACGCGATGCATCCTTGGTGCGCAGCGCGACCAGATTGGACGGGGCACTGCAGCTCGCATGTGCCCTCGATCAGCACCACGTGATCGATGGTGCCGGCGGGTGGCCTTGCCGGCCGAGGAGCCGCCAGCGACCAGGACGTTTTTGCGCGATGCGACGGCGGGCCGCAGCGCTGCCGCTTGATCGGCGGTCACGGTTGCGAAAGCGTTTGGCCGCAAGCCTTGCGGCACTCGATCACCCGGCACGGCAAACGAAGCTCACGCGCTAGACTTTGGCGTGCGAGCAGCCGGAACACCCTGTTCCGCCGAATCGTGCCCTATTCCCCGCCCTCGTAGAATAGCTCAAGCGGCAGCCCGACCAGCGACTTTCCGATCCAATCCCGTGCGATCACGTTGGATGGACCCATCGCGATTGCAGCACGGGCATCCCGGAACGATCGTTCGATCGGCCCGCGCCGATAGCCGTAACCGCCGGTCACGGTCAACGCCGCGGCGGCCACCTTGTTCGCGACCTCGGCGGCATGAACCTTGAACTCGGTGAGCGGAATCAGGATCTCGCTCTGCGGCTTGCCGGCACGCCACAGCTCGTCCAGCTTGGCGGCGAGTTCGTTGCGCCAGGGGCGCAAAGTCTCCACCAGCACCTTCGCCGCCCCGAGCTCCTGGCGGATCGCCTGATAGTCCGACAGGTTCTTGTTCTTGTCCTTGTGAACAAAGCTCGATGTGTGCGCGACAGCCGCATTGAGGGCACCGCGCGCCACCCCCTCCCAGACCGCGCCGAGGCCGATGAGATAAGCCGGAGAGACGCCGTCATAGATGATCTCTTTACCCTGTCCCTCGGCGCCCAGACGATCGCGGCTCGGAATCTTGACGCCCGCATAGCGGATCGGTCCGGAGTGGTTTCCCTTGACGCCGAGCGCGTCCCAGCGGCCGGGCAAGATTCCAGCCGCCTTGCCATCGACGATGAAGAAAGAGATGTCGGTCTGATCCTTGGCGCCGGGAGAGCGCGTCTGGACCACGTAGAAGTCGGCCTGGCCCGAACTCGTCGTGAACGACTTCTCGGCATTGAGAACATAGTTCTCGCCATCACGTCCGGCTTCCGAGAAATTGTACCACCAATGCCCACCGGAGGCCCGCTCGCTGGTCGAATAGGTGCCGAGCAGAGTGCCGCCCTTCGCCTTGAGCCAACGCTCCTTTTGATCGTCATTGCCGAACAGGTTGATGGTCTGGGCCGCGCCGACATGCATGACATAGACGAGCCCTGTCGAAGCATCATGCTGGCCGATACGATAGGCTGCCTCCGCGAAGTCTCCATGACTTAACCCAAGCCCGCCGAAACGCAGCTCATTGAGAACCCCCGTCCAACCCGCCGCCGCCAGCGCCTGCAGGTTTTCTCTCGGAAATCGGCCTTCGAGGTCGTTGCGCTCGGCATGGAGTTTGACCGTTGTTTCGATCGCGCGGTCGAGACTAGAATAAATATCGTCCTGCGCGACGCGCGCGAGATTGTCCTTGCTCATGGGTATTCTCCTCTTTCTATCGGATGAAGCTGTTGTCAAACGGCCGCATGATCGGCCGGCGAGGGGCAGCGCAATGCGCCGGGTGGGCTGCGCTCTCCCCGGGACTTCCGAGATAGAGCGCCTTGATCTCGGCCCGCCCGCGCATGTCCGCGGCGTCGCCCGCCAGCACCGTCGATCCGGCGTCGAGCACTGCGGCGCGGTCGGCGTAGCGCAGTGCCACTGTCGAGTTCTGCTCAGCGACCAGGATCGACAATCCCTCCTCGCGATTGAGTCGCCTTAATGTGCTGAAGATCGTCTCGACCATGAGGGGGGCGAGGCCCATCGACGGCTCGTCCAGCACCAGAAGTCGCGGGCGCGCCATCAAGGCGCGGCCGATCGCCGTCATCTGCTGCTCGCCGCCCGAGGTGAGGCCCGAGGCCGATCGCCGGCGCTCTTTCAGGAGCGGAAACAATGTGTAGACGCGCCCAAGCCCCGCCGCGATCTGGCGTCGCGATAAACCGCCCCCGATGCCGCCGGCGATCAGGTTCTCCTCGACCGTGAGCGCACGAAAGCAGTGGCGGCCTTCCAGCACCGGGACCAGACCCAGACGCACCAGTTCGGCCGAGGCGAGCGCGCTTGTCTCGTGCCCGTCGAACACGATGCGACCGCGGACGAGCTGCCCACGCTCTGCATGCAACAGATTGGAGACCGCTTTCAGCGTCGTCGACTTACCCGCCCCATTGGCGCCAAGCAGCGCGACGATCTCGCCCTGGCGCAACGTGAGCGAGACGTCCGACAACGCGCGAATGGCATGGTTGTAGGTCGCAGCCAGGCCTTCGAGGACAAGAAGATGATCGCTCATTGCGATGCTCCAGATCTTCAGGATCCGGTAGCAGGCAACGCCTGCTCCCGGGTCATCTCCGTTGCCGTCACTGGCTGACTGGCGTGTCGTCGGATTTGCGAGTCTTGATGTTGTGTTCAGTCGCATAGGCCGCCGACGATTTCTCGATGATTGGGCGCAGGAACGCCCAGTCGGGTGCGATCCAGTCCGACACCACCTTCCACTTGGTGCCGTCCCACTGCTGGAAGGTCACGCGACCATCGCCCTCGTGATTGTCCCAGGTCACGTTGATGGAATGAAACAGGCCCTTGGCGCCCAGCGCCTCGACCCGCGCGGGATCGAGCTGCAGATGCTCAAAACCCCAGCGCACCTCGTCGCCGGTGAGCGTTCGCTTGCCGAATTTCTGCTGCGCGATCCGGATCGCCTCAACATTGAGAATGCCGTTGACGATGCCGAGGTTGTGATAGACGCTGCCGATTCGCTTCTTGTCCTCGAGATTGCCTTTGCCTGCACCGTAGACGGTCTTGATGATCTCCTGCAGGACCGTGTATTCGGCGCCGGACGCCTGGGTCGTGATCGCGACATAGCCCTTAGCGGCATCGCCGGCGGGAATGACGTCCTCTTCCGAATTTGACCAGACATTGCCGATGATGTGATCGACCGGGAAGCCGACTTTCTGCGCGGTCTTCAGTGCCACCGGATTCATCACGCCCCAGCCACGCAGCACCACATAATCGGGCTTGGCACGCCGGATCGACAGCCACTGCGATTGCTGTTCATTGCCGGGATGCGGCACCTCGACCTGCTCGAGGGAGAAGCCATACTTGTCGGCGAGCAGCTTGTAGATCGGGATCGTCTCCTTGCCGTACGGCGAGCCGTGATAGAGCACGACGATCTTCTTGCCCTTCAATTTGTCGGCACCGCCCTCACGCGAGGCGATGTAGTTCACGATGCCGGACGTCTCGCTGTAGGGGTTGAGCAGCAGGGGAAACACGTAAGGAAACACCCGACCGTCGGTTGAATCGGTCCGGCCATGGTTGATGGTGATCAGCGGCACCTTGTCCTTGGTGATGCGATCGATCATCGCATAGGCAATCCCGACGGAAAGCGGATTCCAGGCCGCCACCCCCGAATGGCTTTTCAGCCGCTCATAGACTTCGACACCGCGTTCGACCTCGTACTGCGTCTCGCCCTCTTCCCAGGTCAGCTTGACGCCGCCAACGCCTCCGTCGCGAATATTGATGAGGTTCAGATAGTCGATGAAGCCGCCGAAGAAGCCCGTGCCGCCAGCCGCGTAGGGGCCGACCCGGTAGCTCTGCAACGGGAAGAACTGCTCGTCGGCGTGCGCCGACAGCGCGGCAGAAAGGCCAATGGCGGCGGCGAGCGCCGCAGCCCGAAGAGATCTTGATAGACGCATGACATTTGCCCTTTGGTTCAAGAGGCCTTTCAAAACTGGGTGGAGCGACGACACCAACGAGAAGACCGGCGCAGGACCCGCTCTGCGAGGCGGTCAACCAGCGCGATCAAGCCGCGCGGTTCGGCGATCAGAAGGCCGATAATGAGCGCACCGATAACGATACGCTGACTCATCTCGAGCACACCGGAATCGAAGACATCGCCGAGCAGCGCGGCGCCAAGGCGCGAAAGCAGAAGCGGAAACACGACCATGAATGCCGCGCCGAGAAACGCTCCACGGATCGAGGCCAGCCCGCCGATGATGATAATGAACAGGATCTCGAACGAACGATCCAGGTTGAAGCCTGCGGGCTCCACGGTGCGCAAGTAGGCGAAGGCCCACAATACGCCTGCGATCCCGATGATGAACGATGAGACGCCGAAGGCGAGCAGCTTGGTACGCAACAACGGCACGCCGAGCACCTTGGCGGCGGTCTCATGGTCGCGCAGCGCAATGAAATTCCGCCCGACCTGGGAGCGCAGCAGCCGGATCGCAAGCAGCGTCACCGCTACGACGACCGTCAGCGAAAACAAGTAGCGCCCGGCCGCGCCCGAGAAGGTGAGTCCCGCCACCGAAAGCGGCGGCGCGTCGATCACGCCGGATGGATTGTTGTTCGAGAACCACTCGAACTTGGTGAGCACCCACTGCACGAAGAACTGCGCCGCGAGTGTCGAGACCGCGAGGTAGAAGCCGCGCAGCCTAAGGCTCGGCAGACCGAACACCATCCCAATGGCCGCGGCCACAAGGCCCGCGGCGACAAGGCTCACCAGGAATGGCAATTCGTGCAGACGTAGGTTGAAATTGTAGGCGGCATAGGCCCCAACAGCGAGAAAGGCTGCCGATCCGAGCGAGACTTGGCCGGCATAGCCCGTGAGCAGATTGAGGCCCAACGCGGCAAGCGCGAGTGCAAGGAACGGCGTCAGCATTGCATCGAGCAGGTAATCGGAGCCTGCGAACGGAACGACGCCATAGGCTACTATCAGAAGAATCGCAGGGGCGAGATGACTGCGGGTAAGCCAGCCGGCGGCAATCGAGCGGGCAGGTCTCGCCATCGGATCACACCCTTTCCACCAATTTCTGGCCGAACAGCCCCGAGGGGCGCACCAACAGGAAGCCAAGCGCCACCACATAGGCAGCCCAGGCCTCAATTCCGCCGCCGAAGAACGGGCCGACATAGACCTCGGCCAGCTTCTCGATCGCGCCGATCAGGACGCCGCCGACGATGGCGCCCGCGACCGAGTCGAAGCCACCAAGCACCAGCACCGGCAGTGCCTTGAGCACGACGAGGGACAGCGAGAACTGCACGCCAAGGCGCGCTCCCCACAATAGGCCCGCAACCAACGCGACGATTCCCGCCGCGGTCCACACCGCCGCCCAAACACGAGGCAGGCGCAGCCCGACCGCCAACGCGGCGAACTGGTCATCGGCGACCGCGCGGAACGCGAGCCCGGTTCGGGTGAAACGGAAGAACAGCGCAAATGCTGTGACAATAGCCCCGGCTATCACCGCCGCGAACAGGTCGAACTGACTGATTAGAACGCCGCCGAGCTCGAACGGAACGTCGTCGATGCCGAGATTGAGGCCGTGGACCTGTGTGCCCCACAGAAGCTGCGCAGCGCCCTCGATCACATAGGACAGGCCGAGGGTTGCCATGAACAGCGTCATCGGCGACTGGTTCACCAGCGGTCGCAGCACCGTGCGCTCGATTGCCACGCCAAGCGCCACCATGATCACGAGCGTCGTCCCCAAGGCCAGCCAGAACGGCACACCACGCTCGGCCAGGCTCACAAAGGTGAGCGCTGCGAACAGGAGCATCGCGCCTTGTGCGAAATTCAGGACGCCTGACGTCTTGTAGATCAGCACAAAGCCGATAGCGACCAGCGAGTACATGACGCCGGACAACAGACCGCCGACGAGAACCTCGATGAAGAACTGGTAATCGAACATCAGATCACGAGCTCCGTCTCACCTTCATGGTCCACGCCAAGATACGCATCGATCACGACCTGGTCGGACCGCACCTCGCTAGGTGTGCCATCGGCGATCTTGCGGCCGTAGTCGAGAACCGCGATCCGATCGGAGAGCCCCATGACAACGCCGATGTCGTGTTCGATCAGGACGACGGTAGTGCCAAACACGTCCCGCGCATTGCGCACATGGGCCGCCAATTCCTGCTTCTCGCCCAGGGTCACACCGGCCAGCGGCTCATCCAGCAGCAACAGCTGCGGACGAGCGATCAGCGCTCTCGCGAGCTCCACCCGCTTTTGGACTCCGAAGGGAAGTCCGGCCGCGAGCTGATGCTTGACCGCATCGAGATGGAAAAACGCGATCACGTCTTCGGCGGCGGCGCGGGCCTCGGCTTCCTCGCGACGCGCCTGCGGCGTCGAGAGCATCTGCCGCACGAAGCCGGCACGCCTGCGGTGCGCGAAGCCCATCATGACGTTGTCGAGCACCGGCAGGCCCTTGAACAACGCGAGGTTCTGGAAGGTGCGCGCCACGCCATGCGCCGCAAGCCGTTCCGTCGACACCTGCGTGAACCGTTCGCTGCCGAGCCGCACGGTCCCCCGATCCGCACGATAGAGCCCGCTCACGACATTTAGCAGCGAACTTTTGCCGGCACCGTTGGGACCGATAATGGCACGGATCTCGCCCTTGGCGACGGCGAGATCGATGCCATCGAGCGCCGTGATGCCGCCGAAGTTGAGCGTGATATCCTCGAGTCTCAGCACCGGCAGGTCGACGCCCGCCGCGCGTGCGGCTGGCGCCGCGGCAGTCGAACTCCCCACCTCCCGCGCCGCCTCGATGGCGCTCTCGCGCGCCACGATCAGGGCCTCACCGCCCGCTGCCGCAACCAGGCTCATGTCCGTCCCCGGCTATTCCGCCGCCTGAACGTGCGGCTCGCTGCGGGCTTCGAGCTCGCGGACCAGCGGGATCACGTGCTTGCCGAAATACTCGACCTCTTCCTGGAAATGCAGGAAGCCGAGCAGAATCAGGTCGGCGCCGGCGCGCTTGAGGTCGATGACGCGTTCGGCGACCTGCTGTGGCGTGCCGATCAGGTTGGAGCGGAAGCCGTCGTTATATTGGACGAGATCCTGGAAGGTGGATTTGGCCCAATTGCCCTCGCGCTCGGGGCTGGCATTGCCGGCGTTCTGGACCTCGTGGTGAAAGCCGTGCACTGCATCCGGGATCGCCTTGTCGAGAATCTCCTGCAGGACGTCCTTGGCTTCGCTTTCCGTTCTCCTGACAATGCCGAAGGCATTGATGCCGATCTTGGTTCGCCAGCCCTTGCCGAAGGTCTTTTCCTTGGCCCTGATGTCATCAACCTGCGCCGCAAGTCCCTCAGGCGTATTGCCGTTGGTAAAATACCAATCGGACACCCGGGCCGCCATGTCGCGGGCCGCACGCGAGGAGCCGCCCTGGAAGATCTCCGGCAGCGGTTCGAGCGGCTTCGGCTTCAGCGAGTATTCGTTGAACCGATAGAAGTCGCCCTTGAGGGTGAAGCTGTCCTGCGTCCAGGTCCCGCGCAACGCGTTGATGAACTCTTCGGAGCGGCGGTAGCGCTCGTCGTGATCGAGCCAGGGTTCGCCGATGGCGTGAAATTCGCCGCGGAACCAGCCCGAGACGATGTTGACCGCCACGCGGGCATTGGTCAGCTGGCTGATCGTTGCGATCTGCTTTGCAGCAAGGGCTGGGTTCCAAGGCCCGGGAAGGAGCGCGGCAATCACCTTGAGCTTTTCGGTTGCTGCAAGCAGCGCATGCGAGAAGCTGACGGATTCATGCTGCTTGTCCGCGCCGTAGCCGGCGGTGAACCTGATCTGGCTCAAGGCGTAGTCAAAACCTGCCTTCTCCGCGATCTGCGCTAGCTTGCGATTGTAATCAATGTCCCAACTCGTGCGCTGCTCGATCGAAGAAATCACAAGGCCGCCAGAGACGTTTGGGACCCAGTAGGCGAACTTGATGGGCTCGTTGTTCGTGGTCATGCGGTCACCTCATGTGAGTTGGCTATGGATCAAACCGACAGCGGACTGGCGCAGGCAGCCCATCGCATGCGCCTCCTTGCTAAAGGAAAGCGAAGGCGCAATTGCTAGGATTGGATGCAGGCTACAAGGGAGAAATGTATTCGAGTTCTGCGGTGTCAGCGCAGGAACGCATAGTTAATGCAATCAACAGAGTGATGTGCGCATGGCGCGGCCAGCGCACAAGGACCTGCTTCCTCACGGACGAGAGTTTTGCAAATCATCAGCGTTCCCCTCCCATCAATCACCAGTGATTGATGCTTCATATTCCCAGAGAAGATGCAAGCCTGCGAGTCCAAGAACCACTCTTTTTCATCGCGCCTGGAAAACTCGCTTTTCTAGTTTCGAAATAAACGGCTTGTTTGTTGCCGAGCAGCTAAAATCTTTCGCTCACACGTATCTTCGCGACCTGACGGGCCAAAAGCGCCGATAGTCATCCCTTTCGTGAGACAGCTATTACAAGAGACTTTCTTCTGGGGAAGGAACTCGAGCACTCTGCCTCCGCGCATGCTCGGTCCAAACCCAACACGGTCATAGGCCCACCCTCATCCCGTTTGTCGCCTCGTTGCCCGCTCGAAAAGGGCGATCGCGACTGTGCGCCTTCAGGCAAGATGCGGCCCGGTCAACTACCAATCCAAGTCGTTGATCCAGATGACGGAACGATGTCAAAGCTATCGACGACAAACATCGGCTGGCCACACACGACGGCAAGGACTTTGCATGCGAGATCAATCCCCACAACCTGCTCTTGCCAATGGCTTCCATATTCCTCTTGCCAATGGCTTCGATCTTCGCGCCGGCTCCTCAACTCCCCAAATGCTGCGCGATCAAATCTGCTCCAGCAGCGAACTCACCTTCCTCATGGAAGCGCACGACGGCCTCTCTGCCGCGATCGCGGGCCGCGCTGGCTTCAAGGGTCTCTGGGCGTCGGGTTTATCCATTGCATGCTCTCTTGGATATCGCGATGCCAGCGAAGCGTCATGGAGCCAACTCGTCGACGCCGTGGAGCGTATCGTGGATTCGGCCAAAATGCCTGTCTTGGTTGATGGAGATGGCGGCTTTGGGAATTTCAACAATGCCCGCCTGCTCGCCCGGAAGCTCCGCCAGCGCGGCGCGGCCGGTGTCGCGCTGGAGGACAGCTGCTTTCCGAAGATCAACTCATTTATAGGCGATCGGCATCCCCTCGCCGATATCGACGAGTTCTCCGGTCGTTTGCGCGCCGTGAAGGACACAGTCGCGGACGATCTGATCCTCGTGGCACGTATCGAGGCGTTGATCGCCGGGCACGACATGGATGAAGCCATTCTACGCGCCCACGCTTACGCCGACGCGGGAGCCGATGCGATCCTCATTCACTCGCGAAAGACAGCCGCGGACGAGATCATTGCGTTTATGCGCGCCTGGCAAAACAGATTGCCAGTCGTGATCGTTCCAACGAAATACTATCGAACACCGGTCTCGGTCTATCGTAAAGCCCGCATCTCGACCGTGATCTGGGCCAATCACTCCATGCGCGCGGCAATGATGGCGATGCGACAAGTCTGCGATCGCATCTTGGCGGAAGAGAACACAGCTAGCATTGAACCTAATATTGCGACGCTCGAGGAGATCTTCGAAATGTTCAATTACAACGAACTCGCTAGTGCGGAATTGCGATACCAATCTCCCGATAGCCCGCGCCAATAGCTTTTCACCCACACAACAGCTTATCGAAGGAACCGCTCGTGATGCGATCGTCCGCGTTGATGTCACACTTCAGACGATTTTTGCGCAGAACGCACGTTTCCCTTGCTGATACTGCACATAGGATCAAATGGCGCGACGACGTCATCGATCTGTGCACTGCCGCGTATCTCGGCTCGATCCCCCCGGATATCTCGATGGTCAGTCACGAAGGGCCTACGAGTTCATGTTTCTCCTGGAGAGCCGTCGACGCGGGCGGTAATAGGCCCTCTTTAATGACGGGGTCTTCTTTCCAGGGCAGCCGTAGATCTCACGTCGCGGCAGCGACGAGAAGCAGGATTTTTGATCGACGGAAGACCTCACCTCGGCGCAACGGATACGCTTTTTGAGATCGTCGACTACCGCCCCAGCTAGAACTGCTGCTAAGGCGGCGGACGCAAACGGCGGACACTCATCGATCTAGCAGCAGGAATAATCTGGGCAGGCTGGCGCCCTCGGCCCCGCGATAATGCAATTGCTGTGAAGCGCGCTTGGTTTGATGCCGTTGGAAGCTCAAGGCCGAAACTGAATTGGCTTGTAAGATAATGACGTGAGATCACCTAAATGACCATCAACTTCCCCAGGAAGGCCGTCATTCTCGCTGCTGGTTTCGGTTCGCGCTTGCGACCGCTGACCGATCTGCGGCCCAAACCACTCGTCGAGGTCAACGGAACCCCGATACTGCACAACGCTCTGCGAAACTTGGGAGCTGTTGGCGTGGAAGAAGTGACGATCGTTGTCGGATACCGCAAAGACGCAATTCAGTATGCCTGCGGCACTCATTTCGCTGGTGTCCAAATCCACTATGTCGAGTCTTCCGTATTCGATCGCACCGGCAGCGCTTATTCCCTCTGGCTCGCGCGCGATGCACTCTTGTCGGGCGATAGCTACGTCCTGGAAGGTGACGTCTTCTTTGAGGAGGATGCGCTCCGTTACCTCAACCTGCATTCGGGCGTCGACGTTGCTGCAGTCGCTCCCTTCGACATGAAGATGCAAGGAACAGCCGTTCTGCTCTCACAAGACGGACTTATCTCGGCGTTCCGCTTGAAGCAGTCCTCAGCAAACGTGTCGCAGAGCGGACCCGCGCTTTTCAAGACTATGAATCTGCTTAAGTTCTCGCAATCCAGCCTCAGCAACATCATCGTTCCCGCGCTCGACGACATCATCGGCTCCGGTGCCACTCAAGCCTTTATAGAGGAGCTGCTTGCCTACTTGGTGGAACGACGCGGCATGCAACTTGCCGCTGCACGCTGCGACAATCTGAGATGGTACGAAATTGACAGCACCGAAGACCTGCGAATTGCGGAAGATCTTTTTTCGAGCGCGCCAACCTAGCGCCGACGGACATACGCCGAGCGGGACAGTCGACTTGAGGGGACGATGCTCAGATATCTAGTGGATCCAGCGAATGCGATGACTGCTACAGGTATCGTGATCTCGAGTACCGCAGTCTACGCAGCACTCGTAGGACATGTCGAACTAGCAACAGCATTCGGGCTATGGGCAATGCTTGCGGACCAATTCGACGGAATCATCGCGAAGCGAACGAGGCACAGGCCTGAAGACGTCGGTAAGATCGGCAAAAGCCTTGATGGCTTCTCCGACATCATCTATGGCGCGGTGCTCCCGACGATAATCTTGATGACGATTGCGGATTATTCAATCGTCACACTAGTGCTAGGTGCCGCACTCCTTTTAGCGGGCGCACTACGGCTGAGCTACTTTAGCAACTTCGGTCTTTGTGGAGGGGCCTTCACCGGATTGCCCCTTTCGTATGACCTTCCCATCATGGCAATATTGTTGCTCGCGCGACCCCATATCGGCGATTCCGCCTTTACCCCGCTGGTTCTGTGCCTGTTTGGCGTCCTCGCCTGCCTCCACGTAGCACCGGTCCGCGTCCCTGCCCCACGAGGCATAATGTACGTGGGCATTACGGCTTTCTGTCTGGCGGCTTCAATCACCTTAATCCAGCGGGGGCTCCAGTGACGCAACCCAAGGAAGTCCAATGCTAGACATTCCGAACGGCCCCGCGACGAAGTGGGGCGATTTCAGCATGAATGCGGTCGAGTACGGTCAACGCCCGCCTTATTCACCAGTTGTACTCGGCGCACTAACAAGGACGGTTGCCAGCATTTTCGGTCAGGTGGTAATAGCCGAGCTTGGTGCCGGCACCGGCAATTTGTTGCGATCTTTCGACAGCCAAGAGGTTATCGGCTTTGCCGTCGAGCCCAATGACGCAATGCGCGCTGTTGCCCATCGCCTTGCGCCTCATGAATCTCGATTCGAATGGGTGTCAGGTACCGCCGAATCTTCCCAATTGCCCGATAATTCCGCGAATTGGGTACTTCTTGGAAATGCGTATCAGTTCGTTAATCCATCCAAGATGTTCCGCGAGGCTCACCGCATTCTCCTCGAGCATGGCTTCCTGACAATTGTCTGGAATCTGAGAGACTTTAAGCGAGATCAGCTGCAGCGCCAGATCGAGGAAATGGTGAAACGCCAAGTGCCCGATCTCAAGAGAACCGGCACGTCGGTTGCGGACATAATGGATGCGGTCGACACGGAAGGCCTGTTTTCCGAATATTGCTACCTGGAAGCCGGACACGAGCAGAACTTCCTCCCCCAGCACTTCCTGGATACGTGGAAGGCGGGGCACGATGTCCCTAGCCAAGTGTCCAAAGAGGTATGGGAAGACATTTTGAGCAAAACCGCGGAGATGATTCCCAACGAACCGTTGATCCGCACGCTCTGGATCACTCGCGCCTGGACGTTTCAGGCCATCTAGCGGTTCAAACGATAATCAAAGGCACTCGTGGCTGACGCTCCGTCCATAGATCTGTCGAAGGCTATCCCGCCGACGCCGCCGGAGCTGAATTCCGGTCTCCAAGACGTGCTTGCAGAGTTCGCTAGCGAGCCGAATGTCGGCGAAAGGCTGCGACGTAACCGTATCGGCGGTAATGACGAAGATCGCGAGGCGGGGGCCGTGTGGCTTGGCCGGCGCCTTGGCGAGAAGCCATCTCACGACAGGATTATAATGGCCCATGGTACCCAGAACCTACTTGGGCTGCTTTTGCGCCATTACGTCGGCGAAAGACACACGCTTCTGGCGGAGGCACTCACCTACCCTGTACTTGTGCCGCTAGCTGCAAGGTACGGCGTCAAGGTACGTGGGGTTGCCATTGACGAAAGCGGCCTGCTCCCCGACGCATTCGAAGCTGCATGCCGACAATGGCAACCGAAGGCACTGTTCTGCAATCCGACGGTACACAATCCCACGACATCGGTCTTACCTGCTGCTCGCCGCAGATCTGTCGTCTCGATCGCGCGGCGGTACGGCGTCGTCATCATCGAAGATGACGTTCTCGGTCCGCTGCATAAAGGTGAGCCGCCTCCGCTCGCGAGTATTGCCCCTGATGTCGTCTGGTATATTCAGTCGGTTTCCAAATGCATGGCTCTAGGGCTGAAAGTTGCATTTTTGGTCGGGCCCAGCGCCCTGCATGTGCAGCAGCTCGTAGGTCCGGTGTCCAACCATTCCTTTTGGTTCCCGTCCGCCTTGGCGGCTGAGATCGCCACTCGATTGATTCTGAGTGGCCGAGCTGAAGAAATCTGCCAATCGATCGCAGATCACGCGGCGCAAAGACAGGCGATTGCACGAAAGACCTTGCGCGATTTTTCCTTTCAGAGCGAAGCGGGCGGTTTGCACATCTGGCTCAACCTTCCCTCGCACATTTCAGGCGGCACATGCGTCACAAAGGCAGCAGCCCTCGGCGTACAGATTCGGGCCGCTGAAGCGTTTTCTACTCTCGGGGAGAGCGCCAATAGCTCAATTCCACAGGCCGTTCGGATCGCTCTGACGTCGCCAAAAACGGACGCGATGTTACAAGACGGCTTGGTGCGCTTGGCATCGATCCTTTATGGCAGCGCCGACCTGGCACCTTAGCATCCTACACCAGGCGCAGCGCAAATGAGCGAGCCAACGAAAACGTCCCGGCTTGTTGGGAAGCATCTGGCGCCACCCCGCGATGAGCGCTCCTGGACCACCTTGGTGACTGCACCCTTTCTGCCTAGCGCGCTAGCTGCATTACTAGCCTATCAAGGGTTTGTACTGGCGTGGTTTGTGACATCCGTTCTGATGACCGAATTGACGGACGATCCAGTTTATATCGCCTTGGTCAATGCCGCAGTTCAGGTGCCTTTGCTGCTCGTCGCCGTTCCAGCCGGAACCTTGGCAAGCCAGTTCAATCGCCGCACTCTGCTACTCGCGGGGCACATCTCGACGGTGGCCCTCCTGTTATTCTACGCGTACGCGACCTTGCGTTTACCCCTTACACGGTGGCTGTTGATCACCATGCTGTTCTGGCTCGGCACAACGGCCTCGTTTGCGATGGCGCTTTGGCAGATTGTGGGGCCCGATCTTGTCGCTCACGCTTCGGTTCCTACCGCCACAATCTTGATATCAGGCAGTTTCAACGCTGCCCGAGCAATCGGTCCAATCATCGGAGCCACAACCATTGGTCTCTTCGGCTCGACACCCACTCTCCTGCTCAGCGCATTCTTCGTTGGGGGTGCCATCATTCTTTTGTCCATACCGAAATCTACGGCAACTAGGCTGACAGCCGCAACCCTAGAAATGCCTTCGCCAAGGATATCGTCAAATCAACATTTGAGTCCCACGTCCTTGCCTCCCCGCACATGTCAAGCCGCTCTGGTGTCAGTCTGTGGCAGTTCGGTGCCGGCTCTGCTTCCTGCCCTGGTCAAAGGCCAATACCAGAACGACATAACGATAGCGCTGGGGCTCTTGACCTCCTTTCTAGGGTTTGGCGCATTGTGCGGGATCATCGTTTCAACAATCATTCACCGCCATTTAGGGCTCGGTTCGATTTTAAAACTGACAGCCAGCTTGTTGTTTGTGCTTAACGCCGCAATTGCGATTCCGGCACCGCTTTGGCTTTTATCTGTCATCACATTCGTGTTCGGTGCCTCTTGGTTTCTATTCGGGACATCGCTGAATATCGCTGTACGAACCGAAGCACCAATTGCCCTCAAGAGTCAGCTGGTGGCTCGATTCCTGATGACGTTCTATCTTGGCACGGCAATCGGCAGCGTCCTCTGGGGCGCTCTGGCGTCTCATATCGGAGTGCACGCGGCGCTCCTTGCTGCCTCTGTCGGAAACATCATTGCAGTCGTCGTTGAAGATAGATCACGACGTAAATGCACGAACGCTTGAGCGCTGCGAAACTGACGATGTCGCGAGTATCTCCTTGAGCCCGTCGAACAGCGTGCTACCGACGTGCGTCCAATCGAGCTTGCGTTTTAGCAATCTGCAAAACAAATCGGCTGCCGCACCAGAGAGAGTAGCGAGCCGAACTATACCCTTGTTACTCCTTGGCGCGCCAAAACTCCCCCAAGCCGTCGTGCGATCTTGAGGGCGTGGCTCAGTTAGCCTTCGTAGTTCGTCTAGCTCCTCCGAGGATATCATTGTCGCGACAACCCCGAACGTCGAGTATGGAACATTCTGCAGAATCTGTAGCCGGGAGATTGGCCCGGCTCCTAGCCAACCGAAGACGCCGTCCAGGGTCGGCTGACCGCAAGTCACATAAGCGAGGGCTATGTCAGCTCCGCCTGACGCCGCATATACGGCCTTGGCCAGGAATGTAGCGAGGGGAGCAGGCCCGCCAGACCTTGCGATCAATGGCCGATCCAGATGGCCCAAGACCTCGGATTGCTCGGCGCGAATGATATTCGCGCCATGGCCCTGCCATTGCTTTCCTGTACTCCTGACCATGTGTGCGCCGACGCTCACCTCTATGGACTTGCCCGACAAGCAAACGTCCAGGATGGCAAGCTCTGCTCCGAGCGGCCACGGCTGCACGACCGGCGTGCCTCCAATGCGACCGAAATATCGTCCCAAGGTGTGGCCTGCGACAATGAGATCAACTGCCTCGTGCCACGATCTGCAACGAGAGAAGAAACCCATCGGGTCGGCACCATAGCGGCCTTCCGAAGAAAAGGCCCAGTCCACCCCCTCATGGCAGATGCACACGACCACGCTGGCGCCCGCTCGGCGCAACTCTGCCGCAGCTTCCTTGACCTGGAACGCAAGACCCTCGCCTGCTCCGGGCATCGGCCGTTCGGGGCAGATCGACCAGGACGACATGGAGGCGTGATCATGATGTGTTAGACCGATCAATCCAACCTCGCCATCCCTAGTAGCAATCATTGCGGTACCAGGAAGTCCCAAATCGACATTGGCCGACAGCAGCGGGAAGCCAAGCGCTCCACTGTGGCGGCGAAGGAAGGACGCCCCAAAGTCGAGATCATGATTGCCGACGACCGAAGCGTCGATACCCAGTTCACCGGCGGCACGAAGTCCACCAATGCCGTTTGTTGCGACGGTGAGCGCTCCACCTTGCGAGAAGTCGCCGCTGTCAAGCCATAGCGCGCTTTTTCCCGAACGTAGTTCATTAACAGCCGAGCGTAAGGATTCGCCTCCAGATAGTTCGCCATATGAGGTAGGTACAACCGCAAACGAGCCGAAGAAATCATGTGTCGTGAGAAGCCGGATGTGGCGCGTCATGACGCGTCCTGCCCGGCGATCGGGCGAGCAGGCATGCCGTCGTCAAGCAATGAGGCGAGCCGAGTAAGGCCCGATACAAGTGATTGTCGGTCCGGCGGACTACTTAACGACAATCGAATTGCAGGAGTGGAGATGCTTTCGTGAACCGCAAACTTGTCTGCCGTTCTGACCAAGACGCCTTGTTTCTCGGCAGCCTGCTGGAAGTCAAGATTAGACCAGGGACGCGGAAGGTTTAGCCAGATGTGCATTGAACCCTGGGACCCGCGAAAGCAATGTTGCCTCAATACAGATCGGGCAAGCTCGTGCCGCTCGTCCATTTCTCTTCGAATGGCTGAGGTTGCACGCTCAGCGGTGCCGTCATCGATCCATTGACACGCAATGGCTGCGTGCAGTGGTGCAGGAAACCAGCTCGAGTACCTGCGCTCTCTTTCAAGGAGCCCCTGAGCGTCGTCAACGGATGGCGCCAGGAGATAAGCGATACGCATTCCATGCGCCAAGCATTTCGTGAGCCCCATGATATACCACGTCAGGTCGGGCGCTAAGGCGGCTATCGGAGGCGGAGCCTCGGGGTGAAGCAGGCCTAGAACGTCGTCTTCAACGATGCGAATTGAGTGTTTGCGAGCAAGCGCTACTAATTCCTTTCGCCTTTCGAGCGACATCGTCGCGGTGGTCGGGTTATGAATTGTCGGATTGCAATAGAGAAGCTTGATTTGCACTGGCGACTGCTCAAGAGCCTCTGACACGGCAGCGGGATCTAACCCTTCGTCGTCGAGCGCAAGCCCCTGTAGCCGGATTTTCGTGTGGGAGGCTATGCCCTTCAGTACACCATAGGTGAAGGCCTCCGTCAGCACGGGACAATCGGATCTGGTACAATTCCGAAATAGCAAGTGCAAGGCGCTCTGCGTGCCGTTGGTCACAATGATCCGGTTCGGATCGATTGCTTCGCCAACTCTTCGGGAGAGAAGCCGCGCCCCAGTCAACCGGTCTTCTATAGTTCCACCCGCAATGCTGCCATCGAGCAGAGTACCGACGGTCGGCTGCGCGGCGAGGCTCGTTAATGCGCTCTTTAGTCCTTCCGCAATGTCTAGCGACGCGGGAGGTATTGAACGCGTGAAATCAACCGGTGCGCACGGTCGATTGTTTTGTAGATCCGAATTCGCGTTGGACGCGTTTGCACGTGTGCTTGTTTGCATTGCTTTTTAATCCTACTTCGCGGGCGGCACTGCGGCGTCCGCCACGGCCCGCAGGGCAAGGCCCGGGTTGTTCAGCACGACCCCATCGGGCCGCAAACGCTGGAGTTGAAGGAATGCATCCCGGTCTGTATCGCCTGATGGCTTTGCAAGGGAGCCGCATGTGACCATGATCCTGGCCTTCCGCCCCCTGAAATGCTCAATTCTTTCACATGTCGTCCGCGTCTTGTGCAGACGGATCCAATGACCGGGAAACAGGGCTGCGAACTCCGCGAGTTCGTCGTCGTCGTGCATCAAGGCAACCTGCCGAATGTCGGGTTCGGCTTTCCTGACTGCGACGCCGTCGGACAAACTATTGATGCCCACTATGAACCGAGCTGGGTCCGCATGCGCCACAGCAATCCTCAAGACATCTAGTTTTGAGAATTCGGCGTGTTCCTTGACGTCAAGGTAAACCGGAAGTCCAACCCCAATGAGATCCTCGATAGTTGCTAGCCCTCTACTCCAAGCCTGGAACTCTCGATACTCGACTTGCCTGACCGCAGTCATTTTCGATCGAACCGAGACTTCCTCGTCGTGCAGGCAGACAACGCGCCCATCGGCAGTTAAGCGCAGGTCTGCCTCCAGAGCATCCGCTCCGACCTGCTTCGCATGTTGAAACGCCCAGATGGAGTTAGCTGGATAACTGGCAGAGTCGCCACCATGCGCAATCACGATGGGTCGTCCCAACGTCTGGAAGCTCGCATCCCAAAAAGATTTCATAGAATTGACCGCATCGGCGTTAGGAGGTGCATCGTCCGGCATCCTCGTTCTAGGTGCCAAGCAGCGCGCCAACCTCGGTTCGCATGGAAGCGAGAGCTTCCTCGGGAGTGCGCTTCAGCGTGAGAACTGCCTGAAGGTGCCGTTTGATAGTGTCAGATATCCTAATCGAGTTTTCGCCAGGGAATGCATACCACTCGGTGAGCCGCGATAGCTGCGTTACGGCGGCCCCTTGATTGGGCCGGTCTTTCATGTAACTGCCAAGTCGGTCCGGATCTTCAAGAGCCCGTCGGTTAACGGAAACAAGACCTGTTTGCCGGCCGATGATAGTCTGCGCCTCTACGCCGAGGGCAAATTGCAAGAGTTGCCACGCTGCGCGGCGCTTACCATCGTCTTTCGTAAGTATCATGGCGACGGTACCAGCTGCGGGAACCTTGCCATCTTCCGAGCCTAGAGGTAACGGGGCCGCGTTCAGCGTAAAGACGCCATTGGCCTGCCTCTCAAGGCCCGGGAGGGCGCCACTTGAGGTGACAAGCACGCCAATTCTGCCAGCTGAGAATGCCTGGCGCGCCTGGTCGCGAGTCATGTCGACGGCGCCCTGCCCTGCTCGCGCGAATGCTCTAAGTACTCTCAGAGCCTCCAGGCCTTTCGGATCGTCGAACAAGATCACCTTGTCGTCCGGTGACATCATTCGTCCACCAAGTGTCGCGACGAGTGCCTTGTAAGTCCAGTTCCCCGTGTTGTCGTACTCGAAGAATCCCCCAACGATGCCGGGGTCCGATTGGTGAATGCGCGAGATGAGCGAAATCGTCTCCGGCCAGGTGTTCGGAAAATGATCAGAATCTGCTCCGGCCTTACGTACCAGTTCGGCGTTGTACGCAATAACCGGCGTAGAGACACCCAACGGCGTTCCGTACTGTCTTCCAACGACTTGCCCCATACCCTCAGCACCTGGAATCAAGCCCAGCGATTGGAGACTTGCCGCCGTCGCTCCCACTTCCTCAAGCGGAATGGCGAGTTTTCTGTCGACCAATAGCCGCATAAGGTTCGGGCTGATGAACAAGACGTCGGGAAGGTCGCCGACAATTGCTGACCGCAGCGTACGCTGGACCAGCTCTTCGTCTTCGCGAACAGCAGGAATCAGTTCCACAACAACCGACGGATGGTGTTGCTTGAATGCCTCGATCACCGATGCGAATGCCTGCTGATAGATCGACGGAGCGGCCGCCACTTTAATAGTGATGGTTTGGACAGGCGCCGAGATGGCCCCGTCACGTGGTCCCGTCGTAAGCAGCAGGGAGGATGAGCCGGCGAGAAGATAACGCCGTGTGAGTTTGAACATGAGTTGATCCTATGAAGTTCGCGAGCTGTTTACTTCACCGCACCGCCTGTCATTCCCTCCACAAACCATTTTTGTGCGGCCAGGAATGCGATCAGCAGCGGCGCAACAACCATGGTTGAAGCGGCCATCAATGGTCCGTAGTCATTGCCGGCCTCTTCGTTCTTGAAGGCCAAGATGCCGAGTGGCGGCGGCATCAACGACTGGTCGCGCACCGCGATCAGCGGCCAAAAGAGGTCGTTCCAATGGGCGACAACCGAGAAGATCGAGAATGCGATGACGGCCGGGAGCGCCATCGGCACGATGATTCTCCACACGATGGCGAGTTCAGAGAGGCCATCCAGGCGGGCGGCGTGCACGACATCGTCGGGAATGGTTTTGAAGAACTGCCGAAACAGGAAGATGCCGAACGGCGAGACCACATAGGGAAAGATGAGGGCTGCATAGGTGTTGAGGATGCCGAGCAGATATCCCAGCACAAAGAGGGGCAAACACAGAACCTGGTGCGGCAGCAGCAGGCCGATGAGTAACATGCCGAAGAGCAGGTCGCGGCCGGGAAACCGCAACTTGGCGAGCGCATAGGCGCAAGGCGCGCAGATGATGATCTGAAGCGCGAGGATGACAACGCAGACAAGCAGGCCGTTGCACATGTAGCGCGGCAACGGCGCTTCGGTTAGCGCTTTCGTATAGTTTTCGATGCCATAGAATTGGGCGGGCCACAGTGAAAGCGATGCGCGAAAGACCTCTCCCGGCGGCTTGATTGACAGCGACACCATCCAAACAAAGGGGACAAGGATGAGAGTTCCGGTGATGAGCAGCACAGTATGTCGAAGAATGCCGGCGGACCGCGATAGCTGCTTGTTGGCAATGCTCATTTGTAATGCACTTTTCTGTCCATGACGTGGGTCTGGACGAGAGTGAGGGTCACGACGATGGAGAGAAATACGACGGCAACCGCCGCGCCATATCCGGTGCGCAGATATTCGAAGCTCTCGCGATAGAGCGTGTACATCAGCACCTCGGAAGTGTGACCAGGGCCGCCTTGGGTAAGCACTTTAACGGTGTCGAAAGAATTCAACGCCCTCAGTGTCACAACGACGACAATGAACATGGAGACTGGCCCGAGCATGGGCAGGGTGACGGTGCGCACCCGATCGAGCCAAAGGTCCGCCCCGTCAACGTCTGCAGCATCGTAGAGATCTTGCGGGATGCTCTTAAGACCGGCGAGAAACAGGACCATGGCATAACCGAGATTCTGCCAGATGCCGATCGCAGCCAGTACCACAAGCGCCGTATTTCCGTCGCGCAACCAGTTGTAGATCGGGATACCAATCGCGGCGAACGTCTGATTGACAAGGCCGATCGTGGGATTCAGCAGTGCCTCCCAAACAATCGCCATGGCCGTGATTGTCGCCATGAATGGCATAAAGTGGATGGCGCGGTAAAAGGCGCGGCACGACTTTCCGCTTTCGATCAGAAGCGCGATGAGGAACCCCATGACGATCGTGCCAGGCACAACGACCAGAACGTAGATGATGGTGTTGAGAAGGGAGGCCCTGAAGGCGTCATCAGCAAAGACCTCGCGGAAATTGGCGAGCCCGACGAACGAAAAGGAACGCGCCCCAAACTGCCAGTCCGTGAGGGCAATGAGGAATACGCCGATTACGGGCAGCAGGAATAGGCCAAGCAGCAAGAAGACTGCCGGCCCCGCAAGGATCCAGGCTGCCGCGGCCTCTGCAAAGGCCCGCCTGCGGGCCGGCGAGGTGGTCTGAGACAAGCCAGTGCCACCGGCCGCGGACGCCGCGTCGAACGATCCGATGAGAGGAACCGGTCGGCTCATCGGGCAACTTCCCGGATCGCGGTATTCGGTTCTCGGCTCGGTGCCACATGCCGGCGCAGGCGCCATCCGTCAGCAGCAAAGAGAAGCACGCGATCCGACGAAACGCCGACATGCAACGTCTGGCCATGAGCAACATGGCTCGCGCGTTCAGCGTCCAGCCTTGCGATTAACGGCCGGTCGACGCCCGCTAGATCAAGGTGAACAAATAGATCGGCCCCCATATGCTCGATCATGCGTACTGAGCCGGTCAGTACACCATGTCCGGCGCGGTCGATGTGATGAAGCGCCTCCGGCCGAATACCAAGTGTGACAGGCGTGCCGGAGCGCGCATCCACCTCAATCGCGATGGTCGATCCGGCCACATCGATCAGGCCGCGCTCGCGCACAACACCATTGAGCATATTGATCTTGGGCAAGCCGATGAATTCCGCGATGCGCAGCTCGCTGGGATCGGCGTATATGTCCTGTGGCGGAGCAACCTGCAATATTTCGCCGTCGAGCATCACTGCCACCCGGTCCGATAGCGTCATGGCCTCAGTTTGGTCGTGGGTGACATAGACGAAGGTGCTGCCGAGCCGCCGGTGCAACTCCTTTATTTCGGCTCGCATTTGCACACGCAGCTTGGCATCGAGGTTAGACAGCGGCTCGTCCATCAGAAAAACCGCTGGTTGGCGCACCATCGCTCGGCCGACTGCCACGCGCTGCCGCTGGCCGCCGGAGAGCTGCCCCGGCTTGCGGGCGAGCAGGTGACCAATACTAAGCGAGTCAGCCGTGCGAGCGACCTCCATGTCGATCTTTGCAGCGGCGCCCACCGCACCTGGCAGCAGGCGACCGAGAATGGGCAGCCGCTGGACAGCCGAGAGCCTGCGCATGCGAAGCGGCAGCGCCATGTTGGAGGCGACAGTCATATGCGGGTAGAGCGCGTAGGACTGAAAGACCATGGCAACGTCTCTCTGCTTCGGCCGTAGTCCGTCCACCACCCGTTCGCCGATCGAGATCGAGCCCGCGTCCTGCATCTCAAGTCCCGCCAAGATGCGCAGTAGCGTCGATTTTCCGCAACCAGAAGGGCCGAGCAGTGTCAGGAACTCACCATCTGCTATCGATAGCGAAACATCGCGCAGGACCGAAACCGGACCGAAACTCTTGCGGATACCCTCAATCGACATGGATGCCATAGCTCTTCCTTCACATCGCCACGAAACGTCTGCGGACCGTTTCCGGCGCCTCGTTCGGAGGCGTTGGCCCATGTGTGACGCCATAGAAGCTCGAAGTGCTACGATCGCGTGACAACTATCGAAAAAGTCGATAGGAACATGCGGACATGCGATGATTGGCGCGGTTGGGATGGCGTGATCTCAAGAACGGAACGGCTAGAGCAGCTGGAGGCTGTCATGCCGTGGGCAATGCGACGTCTCGACCTCCTGCCTCCGATCGAGACGATCAACAGATTCCGCCGGCGCTCCCGCGGACCTTTCTTCCGGGCATGCTCCCTCGCACCTTTCCCGCGTGCTGTCAGGAAAACGAGCTTTAGCAAGCAGCTGCATACTGACCGAGCGTCGATTACCAGCTGCTTCTTCCGGGCGGCCAATCCCCCGGGGCAATCTCAGCGTCTGTGCAACACACGCCATATGCCTCTGCGGTGCAAGCAAGCATCGCAAGTTTCGATCACCTCATACAAAAGGCGCGATGGCTCAACTACTTCGGTCGCTCGTGACGGAGTAGAAGTCCTGATATGTCTGAGCTCGCAGGTTTTTCTAACTTGTTCCTTGTTGCAGGACGGCTCGAAGTCGTCCGCCCATCTAAACCCAAGACCATGTCGGCGCGAGCCGCCGCGCTGCGCGATCATGGCGCAGACCTAATCACGCTACTGTTCGACAAACGCACACTGAGCGGCAAGGCAGTCGAATTCGATATCGATTCCGCGCCTGCCCGCTTGATGCGTTCGACGCGGCTATGGTCCGACAGTGGCCGGTGGCTTCTCTTACATCTGCATTTCCATGACTTGGCGTTCGAGAACCCCACGTAAGCCATGCGGGCACACTATCGACACCTGCGCAGCCCTAACCTGAAAGCTCCCAATGTCCCCTGCCAAATCACTGCGCGCCCGCATGGCCGAGACCGGCCTTGTTCACATCATGGCGGCCCACAGCCCGCTTTCGGCCATCCTTGCAGAAGAAGCGGGATTCGACGGCGTATGGGCCTCCGGCTTCGAGTTGTCGGCGCTTTACGGCTTGGCGGACATGAGCCTGCTTTCCATGACACAGCATCTGGACATGCTGCGCGCGATCGCAGGACGGACTACGCTGCCGATCGTCGCCGACATCGATACGGGTTATGGCAACGCCATCAATGTCATTCATGCTGTCAGCGAATACGAGCGGGCTGGCGCCAGCGCCGTCGTCATTGAGGACAAAACCTTTCCAAAGGTAACGAGCCTTATTGCCGGCGGTCGCCAGGAGCTGCTTCGCATTGAGGAATTTCAGGGAAAGATCGAGGCTGCAATCACGACAAGGCGGAACCGGGACTTTCTGGTGATCGCCCGCACCGAGGCGCTGATCGCAGGCCTTGGTGAAGCAAACGCTCTGCGACGCGCGCAAGCCTATGTGGAGGCTGGGGCCGACATGATCCTGATCCACTCGAAAAGAACGGATCCTTCAGAGATCGAGAGCTTTTCTCGCGGCTGGACCGGATCGGTGCCGCTGGTGATTGTGCCGAACGCCTACCCGGATCTCCATGTCGAACGCATCAAAGCGCTGCGCAACATCCAGATGGTGATCTACGGCAATTATGGCGTTCGCGCCGCTGCAACAGCCATTCAAGAGACCTTCCGCCGGATTATCGCCGACGGTGGCGTCCAGAACGTGCATAAGGACATTTTGCCAGTAGAGGAGATTTTTAGACTTCAGCAGATGGATGAGGTCAAGGCAGCTGAGACTCGCTTCCTTCGCTGAAACACGGAATCTCGATAGTTGTCCAAATCTTCGCACGACAGATAGCACCTCGATTGCCACGACGATCCACAAACCGCTCGTGTGTTTTTGCGCTGGTTAGTCCGCATTTGTAAAAAGGTCGGACTTTCAGAAGGCGGCTACCGTCGAGTGGTGTTTCGCCCCTCAACCAGCAAGTCGATCGCTGCTCATTTCGAATCTAGGCTGTTGTTCGCTTTCGATCCTGACAATCTGGATCATTGGAACCAAGCTGTTGCAACATGCGGTCGGCCCTTGTTGGCCCGAACAGTTCTCGCCGAAGACACCTGGATCTGAAGCGACCTCGTAGCGACATGGCGGGGATCGTCTCGATTACAACACATCAGTCCAGAATTGTTACTGGTTGTCTATCGGAGTTCGTCTTGAGACTTAGGCACAATTGGTCCCTAACAGAGTCACCCGGCTTTCATAGTTTCGCCGGGGACGCCCTTTGCTATGCTATCTTGACCCAAAAAAATCACCAGTTGCGCTGAACGCGTAGGAGCAAACTCAGCGTACTCTGGCTCTTGAATTCATACATTGCAGCCGGCTTCGCAACTGCGGCAACTGTCGGTGCCGTAATCGCACCAGAGTATTTCTGATCAAGAAAAGTAGCGGCAAAATCGGCCGAGAACGCGAGGTTGTTGACCGGCGTCCAGCGAGTGATAGTACCGACGGCTGCGATGTTGAAGTCAGGGTTGCACACGCCCGTTAGCCCGAGCGCAGCCATGCCCACACTTCCGCAGATCTGAGCTTTAGCTGCGCCGGTATAGCGAACGGCGGCCCACCCGCCGTAGAATGCTGTATTCCAATAGGGATTCCAATTGTGAGTGTAACCTGCATTGAAGCCGTAAGTCTTGGTCAGCTCTAGTCCCGTGCCGGTTGCGGAACTTGCACCGGAGTAGATGGCGTCAGAGACGCCAGCAATCCCGATATTTTGGTACGCGCCAGTTCGGCTACTGCCTCCGTACATTGCCCATGCCGTCGACAAATTTTCCTGGATATTGAACAGGCTCGCGCCGTCGGTATACACGCCCTGCAAGTTGATTGAATCGCCAGCACCAGTCGGGATGTTATTGATCGACAGCGCCAACTGACCGGCCCACCCCCACTTATCGCCTGCGTGTCCACTCGTTTCGCTCCCACCGTAATACGCTGCATGGTTATTGTGCGCGGCGAGCGATGCCTGGAAGAGACCCCAGGGCTGGTCAATGCGCGTCCTGGCGATGACATCTGGAGCACGGGTACCACCGAAGCTCTGCGAACCGTAAACACCCGTCACAATACCGGCAGCCATGGCATTGGTCGTATTCCAAATGTTCGTCTGATAGTAGGCAGTCGGATCCTGCGCGGAGATTGTCGCCGTGATGCCTTGACCGAAGTCGGCGGTATAGCTCAGCTGGTTGACGCCCGTAGAGTCGCCTCCACCGCCCGGAAGACCGCTGAAATTGTTGGCCGGATAGTTCATCCACGGAGCGCTGAACTGCGAGATCGCCTTGCCCATCGTGAAGCCAGCGAACTGGATGAAGGCAAGATAGACGCCGACCGTACCGAGTCCGAGGCCGTCCCCCGAATACGATGTAACTCCTGTTCCTGTGGCGGCGGTGGAACCAGTCGTCCAGCTGAAGGTAGTCTCGAAGAACGTGCGGACCACGCCGTACCCGGTGGCGGTGCGCGTATCGATCGTGACGTCTTCGCGGGACCGAGCGCTATAGAAATTGCTGAGGCGGTTCTGCGCCCCGCCCGGCCCGCTAACCGAGGTGTTGTAAACGCTGTTCGTCCAAAATGCCGATTCAACCCGCAGGTAACCGCCCAGCTTGATGCAAGTGTCAGTGCCCGGAATGAAATAAAACCCGGCGCCGTACAGCGAGCACACCTTTACGTATTCGACAGCTTTGGCCTTGACAGGAAGCTCAGCTGCTTGTGCCCCGCCGCACGCGATTAATCCTGTCGCAGAAGCCAGAACGAATTGTTTGATCGTGCGCTGTAACTCAAAGCTCATATTTTCGAATGTCATTGCCCTTCTCCTTTCGGCCAAAACTTGTGCGGCCGAGCCAGTAGCGTCGGGGAACAAACATTCGGTGACAGACATCACATAATTCGATTGAAAGGCTCTGGTTTGGTGATGGAATAGGACGGTTATAGCCAGTGGTTTGATGACCATCCAAATGGCTGCTTTCGCACATGAGAGCTCGTGCGCGTGTGGCCTGGAACGTACGCCGGATCCGCGTCAATCGCGGTATTCCGCAAGACCAATTGGCCTACGATGCGGGGATTGACCGCTCCTATATGGGCGGCCTCGAGCGGCAACAGGCGAACCCGACAATTGATCTTCTCGACCGTATCGCCCAGACGCTAGGTGTTGATCTGTCTGAGCTATTTATTCGGCCCCCCAAAGGGGCGACGGCTCCAAAGACCTTGCCTAAAGGTCGTAAGATGGTGCGTACACCACGCAGGAAACAATAGCACTCCTCGTAGCATAGCCACTTCATGGCGCCGGCCGTAAAGGCACTGGACAGCTCTGCTGAGCCGAACATGGCGCGGTTCGAAGTCGCAAGGCGGGCGTGCCGGCGGCGCCATCGTCATCGATGTCACGATCTTCCCAACGGCTGCGAACCTTGTTGCCGATGGGCGTCAGGAACCGTCCGCGCTTAAGAGATTTCTGGAGGAAGGTAGATGCCATCATGACAATCCCGGCCATGTTCTCTTGTCATCCCCGCATCGAGACGTTGATCGCCGCGGCAACGCGGGCAATGCTGCATCGGACGCAAACTCCATGTAGAGGCTGGCGCCGGCATCGTAGCCAGCTCGATCTCGAGAGGCGACTCAACGCCCGACGCCCGCCCCGGCACCAGCACGGTACTGTTGGAAAGATTGAACAAGCAGCTGCGTCCGCTCGAAGTCGCGTGCTGTCGACTGCGAGAACATTGATCGCCCCGACTACATTCGCGCGCTTGAATATCCGCCGATAGCGATTGAAAGCCGAACCGTACGAATCGTACCGATAGCCGATTTTCGTGCGCGAGATACCAATGATAAGTAGTAATCCGGCAATACGCATCGAATAACGTGATACAGCATTCATTTTTGACAATGGCCTGCCCTGGCAACGACATTCGAGATGCTTACCGGAGGGGAAGATGGCTGCCGAACACGATGAAGTCCCCCTCAATGCAATCCGGGCATTTGTGACCATTGCGCGAGAAGGAAGCGTAACGCGCGCGGCTAGCGCGTTGGGAACAACACAGAGTTCGGTCAGCCGCTACCTGGCTGTGTTGCAGGAATACTTTGGTACAGACCTCGTGCTACGGCGAGGCCGGCGCAGCGAATTGACGGAATTCGGAAGGCTTTTCGCGAACACTGTTGCCGAGCCGCTCGATACAGTGTGCTTCACCGCCAAAAGAATGCGGCGCCGGAGCCAACCGGAAGCCAATCGGATTGTGGTCCGCACGTCGCTTTCCACTTTCGCTTTCTCCCTTCTGATTCCGAATCTCCAGGCGTTCTCTGCTGAGATGGGCGGCATAACCGTGGATGTCATTAGCTCGCTGTCTCCGCCGACCTCTTCCGATCATTTCGATATCTTGATTACACGCGACCTTTCCGTTCTCGAACCGGCAGACAATTGGGAAATCTACAACGAGGAACTCGTATGCGTGGGCTCTCCAACTCACGTGGCGGGAAAAACGCTCTCCATTGTTCGCTCAATGCCAATTCTGAACATCACATCCCGGCCGGACATATTGCCTACATGGTCGAGGGCGATGAACCTGGCCGCAAGAGACATAAAGGTAGGCGCGCGATATGATCACAATTATCTTGCCTTGCCGGCGGTCATGACAGGTAAATGTCTTCTAGTAGCGCCCGAAATCGTTGTCAGCGATCTCGTGCGTGGGGGCGTTCTTCAGGTGATACCAGGATCGCGCACTCCCAGTGGCATGCAATATCGAGCCTATGCGGTCGATCGCAGTGACAATCCAGAAGTCGCTCGTGCTTTTTGTCGATGGGTAGCTCGGCTCTGCAAAAAGGCCGCAATTCCGGAAGCCGCCTGACATCGCATCAGGCTATGTCAGATTCCATCAATCGATCCGATTGCAGATACATAGCTCAGCAGAGCGGACCGGATTTGCGGATTTCTGATCGAATGTGCTCGGCCACCACGCTAACCACCAATGGAGAGCTTGCCGCCTGCGGCCATAGTTGTCGAGGTTTGCGCGCCGTCATGATATTCACCCTTCTAGGAGGCGGCGTTCATAAGAGCTCAAACATGATCCCTCAGGTTTCCTGGTGCGCTATCTCGAACTGGCCCGTTGGAGACCCCGAACCCTCAACCTGGCCGTGGCGGCTTTGCCGATGCTGGTCCGGCATCCAATATCCGGACTTCAGCCACGACGATGATCGGCGAACAGCTCAGGAAGGATCGTTCTTGTCTTTACCCTTGCGACGGAGCAATGCGCGATAGCCTCCTCGCATGAGATGCAGCCCTAGCTGGACCAGGCGAATGGTCCGGCTGCGCAGATCGTGTGTTTTCCAGCCTCGATCGGGAATGCGATGCATGCCAAACAGACCTTGCGCGATCTTGCGATAGCTATTTCCTTCCAGCCGCCCATCGACTGCACGCATGGCGAGGATGAGCCGATGGCGAGCCTGGATCGATAGAGAAAGAGGAGGTGGTCCGATGGCGCGATGTTCGAGCGCCAACCAAAATCGGCGTGCCGCCTGCAGACGAACGTCGAAATTGCGGTCCAGCGGCAGGTCAACGGCAACCAATAAGCCGCTCGCTGGACGCTTTCTTAGCCAAAGGCGATGCTTCGCTCCGCCGAGCGGCACGATGGCATGCCATCCATCTTGCGAATGACGAAGCTCGCTGCCCACCAGGTTGCCGAAATCCAACTCGTACCCTTCGTACGCCGGCGTGCAGATCGCCGCGCGGACGAACAGCACGGTCGACAGCGCCTCAGGTGCCCAGAAAATGGCTTGCTCGTCGAACGTCTTTTGCGGATCAGCTGCAAAACGTCAGCCCCCACTTCCGCCGGAAGTGATCCGACGTCGCGCTGGATTGTTCGCTGCTGAAGTCTTGTTGATACTCGCGATCGCGGCGAAGCCACTCCCAGGCTATGTCCGCAGTTTCTGCTTTCCTGGTCTCATCGTAAGCGCTCTCTGATCTCCAGTCGGCACCTGGCATTGCACTGTTTTCCCCGCATGTTCTTGATGCACGCGCAAGGACACTGGACTGACAATTGTGACCATTTCTGGTTGCACCGATGGAGTTATTCAACGCTGATCTACTTAGTCGATGGAACGATCTACATATGCGATGGGAAAGACGTCAGGCCCATTCAGATGGCGTCACTCTTCACTTTTCGGCCAACCGTGGCGAAGGAGATCACGATAGCCATGACGCGCCGCCCACTTGGCGCGAGCCAGATGACTGTCGAAAGCACGGCGCGCGCGATCGGGCTCAAGGGTCGGATCGATACCAAGCACAATGCGCGCGACTTCGCGCCAATCCGCATTATCGGATTCAGCATCGAGCAGACGCATATAGGTCACGGCATGCAGCTCATCGTACGGCGTGAGTTCGGACGCGCTGGGCGCCAAATCTGCGATCTTCGGACCGGCCGGCACTACCTGGAACTCCTTCCAGACTGAAACTTCCATCTAAATCAAAGCGTTCGTAGCCGTATTCATGGCATCTTGGTACCGGCGATTTGTCGCGATGCTGCGCGAATATTCCTGCCAAATGACGGCCGCCATATTCGCTCGCTCCGACGCAAACGGCTGCACGCTTCGTGCCTGCGAAGAGGGATCGATACGTGCGGTTTGTCGGGCAAAACCACACGCGCTCGCTGCTCGATGATTTGGCTGCGCGGCTTGGCCGGTTGGCGAGCATGCTGACTCCACGTGGCCAATTTGCTATTGGTCGCGCCGCCGACAAGCAAGCTGAGGTAACTTGGTGGGCCATCCATTTTGCGCGCGTCAACAGACCAATGCTCCCCACGGGGGGCATACTGCCTTAACGATCTGGGATCGGCATGCAGCCCGGTCCGTGTCTTCATTCCAGTCGGCGCCGACGCCTCTCGCCAACACGCCACCAGATGCTGCTCGTAATAGGTCGTCAGTATCGGCTCATTTAGCGTGACATCGGTGACATCCGGATTCACTGGCCTTTTCATTGAAGCTTATGCCCGGAGACAGCTCATCTGCATTCTGAACTAACTTACCGTAATAGGATTGTTATAGCCAGTGGTTTGATGGTCGGCCGAATGGCTGCTTTGGCGCATGAAAGCTCGTGCGCTAGTGGCTTGGAACGTGCGCCGGATCCGCGTAGGTCGCGGCATTCCGCAAGAGCAATTGGCTTACGATGCCGGGATTGACCGCTCCTATATGGGCCGTATTGAGCAACAAAAGGAGAACCCGACGATTGATCTTCTCGAGCGTATCGCTGAAACGTTAGAGGTTCATTTATCCGAGTTCTTTGTTCAGCCAACCAGAGGTGCAACGGCTCCGAAGACCTTGCCTAAAGGTCGCAAGCCCAAGCGTCCGCATCGCAAGACGAAATAGCACTGTCAGATGGGAGCCCAGTCCGTGTAAAGGCAGTGGGCGACAGCTCTGCTTGAGTTGTTGAAAGTTGCAGAGTCAAAGCCTGCCAACTTGACAGAAAAGTTAAACTGGCCGGCCGGCTAATGTTCGGCGGAACTCGGCAATCCGGAGCATGAAATTCGCATTGGTCCTCAGGGGGCGAGATTCTCTGCACATGCTCCTGAGACAGGAATCCTCAATCGACATCCACACCGGCACAGACCCGGATACGGTCGAAAGAACGCTCGATGGCGGATTGAGCGGCCTCGCGCGCGAGAACGACGTGGCAGCAGCGGGCGAGAAAAAAATCTTTCGATCCTCTCCACCGCTCGAGGAAATCGGGATCCGAAGCGGGGACCGTTCCGGTTCAATTCGGCGAGTTGGACGAAATTGCCGCCGAAGGAACTGAACGGCGCAGTCCCCTTGAAGGCTCCGGCATCGAGGCAACGATACGTCAGTTCAGCCAGTCCTTCTGCTGAAACGGTGACGAAGTTGTAAATCAAGTGGTGTCTTGATGCTTGGACCGCCCGCCGGGGCCTTCCACGTGGCCACATAGCCGGCGACCACGGGACCCAGACAGCCGGGGTCCGCTCCTCCGGCAGTAGCGCGTGCGGTTGGAGGCGGGATTGATCCATCATTCCGATCGAGGCGTGCGGGCCGGATTCAATCAATCGTCGCAACACCAGACTTTGGAGGTTGCGATGAGCATTCGAAAGCGACGATCAATACGATCTGGACGGGCGCCATTACCATCCCTGGGACGGCCGCCAGTTGCTGAGTAACTGAACTTCAACGATTCTGGTTGGGGATTGCGCAGAGAGCGACCAGCGAGGATGCTGGCTCGCCCAGATGCCTTCTGAGTTGCGCAGGCGGCCGATTGTCGGCTGCGTCCTACAGGACGGAGGCGATTAATTGGTGTAGACGGCAAACAACGAGCCGGATCAGTGGCGTTGGCCAGAGAGAGAATATATAGAAGCGTCGAATATCTCAGTAAGGCCCTTCTCGGTGGTTGTTGATCGTCGTGTAGCGTCCGCATTTTGGCAGGACAACTCCGGCGGCCTGACACCGCATTTGCACGATCCGCAGTTCACCTGCTCCGTTCGATGCGCGGCAGGCGCCAACGCCAGGTAGCGCCTTCTAAGGCGTTCTAATGTGCGCGGCTCGGCCAGCGAACGTTGTAAAAAGCCCGCCCCGATTGAAGACTTTCAGCCTCGATTCAACTTGTGTGAAAATCGTTGTTGAGAACCCTTAGCTATCATGCATCGGACGGACCTCTCGCATCTCTTACGCGTGTCATCCTATGAGGCGTACTGGGCGGGCTCAAGACTTTGTCCCTCATGGCAGCAACTCGTCAAGCGCCTCTGCCGTCGTCTTCCAGACTAAGGTCTTTCTCGGTCGAGCATTGAGGGCTGCGACGGCGGCGATTTCGTCAGCGCTGTGAATGCTCAGGCCAGTACTTTTCGGGAAGTACTGACGCAGCAAACCATTGGTGTTCTCATTTTTGCCACGCTGCCACGGGCTTTGCTGATCGCAAAAAATAGACGCCAGCGCCGATCTTGAGACGATCATGCTGGGCCATTTCCTGATCCCAGGTCAGCGAACGGCGAAGTGATAATGGTGCGCGTAATCGCGTCGCGCACGGCTTCGGCACCGTGTCTCGCCAGCGCCGGGCCGTTCTTCATGTGAGAATTCTCGCCATGCCCTCCGAGCCGAGGAAGGTAAAGCAGCATCGTGAAGCGCGTGGAACGCTCCACCAACGTACCGATTGCCGAACTGCCAAGCGGGCATCGCGCGATGGGCTGCTTCGGCGGGCGTTCGCTGATCATGATTTCCGGTGAGAGAAAATCATGGCCTCGGCGGCGTACGCGCGCTCTGGACACCCTCAACACGCGCATCCCCCGGCCTCGGTTTCGCTTGTCATCCCAGAACGCTTCTGCTTATTCAATCGAAGCGCGTCACTCCAACCTTGTTTTGATCAGGTACGACGGCAGAAGGCGCTGTCGCGACGCTTCCTGGTGGCGACACGCGCTACGACATCAACCTCGCATCTGCCGCATCTCTACGCTACGCCCCGGCGGACCATCAGGTCGCGTAGTCCGGACTGATGCGATCGAGGCGGCGTTTGAGCGCCGCCCAGGGGCGCTGGCTCTGATTGTATCGATTATGCTTGCACTGCGCCGCCGTGTAAGCGACGACATGCTCGGACGGTAGAATAATTTTTTGTCCACCTTGCATAGCCGCAATCTGAATGCGGCAAGCTAGCTCCAATTGGTACATGTTGAGGAATGCTTCGGAGACGGTGCGTCCCACGGTGAGCAAACCGTGGTTTCTCAGGATCATCAGATCTTTGCCGCCGAGATCACGCACCAGCCGCTCGCGCTCGTCGAGATTGAGCGCGATGCCTTCATAGTCGTGATAAGCAATGCCGCCGTAGAGAATCATCGATTTTTGGCTCAACGGCAACAGCCCCTGCTCCTGCGCAGCCACCGCAATGCCAGCGACCGTATGCGTGTGCATGACGCATTGGGTGTCCTTGCGTCCCATGTGCACGGCCGAATGGATCGTGAAGCCAGCGATATTAATCTTGGACTCTTCCTCCTCCTCGATGACATGCGTCTCCGGATCGACCACGACGAGGCTCGAAGCCGTGACTTCGTCGAACATCGTGCCGTACGGATTGAGGAGAAAACGGTGTTCCCCGCCAGGCAGGCGTGCCGATAGATGAGTGGCAATCAGGTCGTCCATGCAGAAATGGGCGATCAGGCGGTAGGCTGCGGCCAGATCGCAGCGAATCTCCCATTCCCGGGAGGCATCATTATCCATGTCTTTTCTCCTCAGACCGATTCATTGCACGTGGGAAGATGCTTGAATGCCGGATCTAGTCCCGCGCCATTTCGAAGTGTTCGCTCGATCGATCATCGTCAGAGAGCGCGTTCCGCCGTTTCATATCATTGCTCCTCCACGCCAAGCACGCGCGGCAAAAAGGTGGGTAGTCACAACAGGTGGCTTACGAAGATAGGGCAGGAATGGAGGTTTGTACAAATTATGCGCGCGGCTCGGTCGGACCCCTTATTCTGGAGGAACTAAACCACGGCTATGTCACTTGAGCAGCTACCGCATTAGATAGGGCTAAGAGCGTTGAAGGACCGTTGCGGTATCGAAGCCAAGCTCATCTGCCGTCCCAAAATGGCCAACCGGATTTCGATTGAGACTGCCGCGGTGGAGGGCGGCGTCAGTTGGCACAGTCAGATAGTCAGAATCCACCACGAACCAATACAATTGACCACGACGCTGCGAGGCGTCCCTGGCTGCCTTCTGATGAGGCCAGCGCGTTCCAGCGTCAGCACCATTTTGTGAACCGAGGGCGGGCTGACAGGAAAATACTCTTTCATGTCGGTTTCCGCCGGGGCTCTGCAGTTTAGCCGCGTATAGAGGTGGATGAAGGCAAGGTACTGCCCCTGTTTGGACGTGAAGGGTTTTGCCGAAGGACTCACGCCGGCCATCAGATTCAGTTGTTCGTGCGAGCCTCGATCAAGGAGGCAGTCATGTATGTACGATCTCGGGTCGAACTGAGCCAAGTCGAACGCACCGAACTCAAGACGCTGCTCGGCGGCGGCAAGCATGCGTCCCGCAAGCTCAAGCGAGCGCAGATTTTGCTGGCGGCCGATGCCCTGATCCCGGCCGAGTCCGGATCGGCTCGAACGTTACGATTACGAGTATCGTCGCAAGGGCACCGTCAACTTCTTCGTCGTGCTCGACGTGCATCGCCCCTGGCGCAAGGCCAAGTCACCGACCGGCGTGCCGCAGACCACGCCCAATGCATGCGCGAACTCGTCGATATCCATTATCCCGACGTCGAGACCGTCTGGTTCGTCCAGGACAGACCCATTCTGCCGGCGTGCTCTATCCGGTATACCCGCCTCCCGAAGCCAGACGTATTTTGCGGCGGCTCGAGTTCCACTAGCCCCCCAAGCACGCAAGCTGCTCAAGATCGAGATCGGCGTCTTGCGGGGACAGTGCCTCGATCGCAGGCTCGACGCGATGTAGCAATCGGCTTGCAGGATACCGGCGAAGGCGGCCAGATGCTTCTGGGGATGCTCGCCTCGTCGGTCGCTCGAGGCGTAATAGACTGCCGCCAGCAGCGCAGGCCCGGCAAAGGGCCGGTCATCCCGCACATAAGTGCGGCTCCGTCTGGTCGTGCACTTGCCCTTCGCCAGGATACGGATGGTGGTGTCGTCGCCATGAAGGCGCTCGGCAGCGAGTACATGGCGTTCGACCAAGTGGAAGAGCGGCACCTCAATGACGTTCGATGTCATCCGGCCATGGTTTGCGCACCGGCCGCTTGCGCATGAAGGGGCGGACGTTCTGCGTCTTCGCCGCTGCGGCGTGCGCGGCAAGCTCATCCTCGCTCGCCGTTGTGACGAGTTCTTCGAGCTTCAGCTCCAACTGCTCGAGCAGCCGCGCCGTGCGCTCGGAGCGCTGCCCGTACAGGTCGCGTTTGAGCTTCTCGATCCGCAGCTCAAGATGCGCGATCAGCGCCTCGTTGTCCGACAGCTCCGCCCGCGCACTGGCAGCCACTGCCTCGGCTCGCAGCCGCGCCTCACGCTCGGCCTGCAGCGCCCGCCAAGGCACTCGCAAGGTCCGATGGAAGATCGTCCGGCTTCGATATCATGAAGCCATTGAATCAGATCGAGCAGCAGATTCAAACCGCAAAAGCGGCAATCCGACCCGCGTCGGACGATGGGTTTCTTGAGGGTTGCGCCAATCGATCCCGGACAACAGATAGCCCAACTGCGCCGGAGAGATCGTTACCGATTCACCGGCAACGGATGGCCAGACGAACTTTCCTCTCGCGAGTCTTTTGGTAAACAGGCATGCTCCCTGGCCATTATGCCAGATCACTTTCACAAGATCGCTCCAACACGCGACATTCTACATACAGTCTTCGAAGCGCGACAATTGCATATCCGTGGCACCCGCTTTTTGGGCGGACGCTTCAGGTCGCGCCGTTCCGACGCGGCAAGGATTTGAAATGCATCTACATGGAGGAACGGCGCGGGTTCAGTCGTGAGGTGCCCAATTGGATGTTCGACGAAAGTTACTGTGCCGGCATGGCGCTTGGACCGCCGCAGGTCAGTATTGATGGACTCAACGAGCTTGCCGTTGTTCTGAAGCTTCTCGGAACGAATCAGGCCCCGGGCGTACGATCTCGTCCTTCGATGAAGAGGGAGAAAGGACGTGCGCAGAAAAAGCCAATATCGCGAGCCGATTCAACTGGGGCTGGATCTGGGTCGTCGGATACCCGAGGGCCCGCTGGGCGCCAATCCCAAAGGCCTGATCCAGGCGCTCGCCGACCTCCTGCTGGAAGCGGCGGGCATCGAGACCGTTCAGATGACGGGAGGTGATCATGAGCATCAAGATCACGCCTGATCACCTCAGTCGCGCCGCCATCGTCTATGTTCGCCAATCGACAATGTCCCAAGTCATGGGCAATCTCGAAAGCCAGCGGCGACAATACGACCTGGCACAGGCCGCTGAAACCGCCGGATTTAAGTCCGTGACGGTCATTGACGACGATCTTGGCCGCTCAGGTTCCGGCAGCACCCAGCGGCCTGGATATGGCGTGTTCAGGCGACGTCGGTGCCGTCTATTGCATCGAGGCATCACGGCTGGCGCGCAATGGGCGTGACTGGCATCATTTGATCGACCTATGCGCGCTCGCTTCGCGTTGGTCGTCGATCCCGACGGTGCCTACGATCCGCGGCTTGTCAACGACCGCCTGCTTCTCGGACTGAAGGGGACGATGTCGGAGTATGAGCTGAGCCTGCTTCGCCAACGTGGAATCGCCGCTCGAGACTCCAAGGCCAAGCGC
Organism: Bradyrhizobium sp. UFLA01-814; assembly: GCF_046718885.1. Taxonomy (NCBI): domain Bacteria; kingdom Pseudomonadati; phylum Pseudomonadota; class Alphaproteobacteria; order Hyphomicrobiales; family Nitrobacteraceae; genus Bradyrhizobium; species Bradyrhizobium sp. UFLA01-814. Next base: position 55,605 of record NZ_JAQOSR010000017.1, read on the forward strand.
GGCGAGTACCGCTTCATGCTTCCACCAGGATTTTGTTGGAATGAGCTTGGGAAGATCGAAATCGATCCCGACGAACATGTGGCGGGAGTGATTCGACTCGTCTTCACGAAGTTCCGCGAGCTCGGCAGCGCCCGGCAGGTCTTTCTTTGGCTGCGCGCCGCCGACATTAAGATGCCTGTGGTCCTGAGGAACGTTCAAATCTACAAGCTCAGCTGGAAGGCGCCGGCCTATCACTCGGTGATGCAGATCTTGCACAATCCGCTCTATGCTGGCGCCTATGCGTTTGGCCGAATCGCTCAGAAGACACGGATCGTGGACGGTCGCGCCCGCAAGGTCAGCGGGTTCAAGAAGCCACGGGAGGAATGGAATGTTCTCCTGCGCGGCAATCATCCCGGCTATATCAGTTGGCAGGAGTACGAAGATAATCAGAAGCTGCTGCTGGAAAACGCGCACATGAAGAAGAATTGCTCGCGTAAATCGGCGCGCGGGGGACGCGCACTTCTGACTGGCTTGATGCGGTGCGGACGTTGCGGGCGGATGATGCGTGTGTTCTATGGCCAGGCCAGGGGGAATGCCCATCGTTATCAATGCCGCGGCGATGACGCCCATGTTGGTGCAGGCTTATGTATCGGTATCGGCGGAGTGCGGGTCGATCGTGCGGTCGCGCTGCAAATCCTCGAGGCTGTCTCCGATCGGGCTGTTGAGGCAGCGATATTGGCGTCCGACCAGGTTGAGCGCTCGAGAAAAGAGATCGGCGGCCGCCGTCGAACGGGGGCTTGAAGTCGCACGCTACGAAGCGTCTCTTGCCGCACGCCGATACGAGCTTGTGGATCCGGCGAAGCGTCGTTGCCCGTGAACTCGAGGCGCGCTGGAATGGCGCATTGGAGCGGGTTGCCGAGCTTGAGGGTCGGATTAAGGAGCTGCGCGCCGCATCGGCGGAAAGTCCCAAGATCGACCGCGCCTTGCTTCTGCAACTTGCGCATGATCTGCCGCGGGTCTGGAATGCACCGTCCACGGACACACGCAGCAAGCAGCGGCTGGTTCACATCGTGGTCCGAGAGATTGTTTGCGATCTCGATGAGAACACCAACGAGGCGGTGCTGCTCATCCACTGGACCGGCGGCCGGCACACGGGAGTTCGTGTTGCTCGCGTTAAGACAGGCCGATATCCGGGGGATATGGTACCCACTGCCGTTGACGCACTTTGCAAACTCGCTGGTCATTGGCCTGATCGAGAACTCGCCGTGTCGCTCAATCGGATGCGCTGCAAGACCGGCGATGGCGAGACCTGGACGACTGTTCGCGTGCGGGAAATGCGCGAACGCCTGGGCTTGCCGGAATACGATCCCGCATCATCCGACGGCAAAATGATCAGCCTTGCGAAGGCTGCGGCACACTTTGGAATTTGCGTCGGATCAGCAAAGAGCTTGGTGCTGAAGGGCATCTTGCTGGCAACACAAGCAATCAAGGGCGCGCAATGGTTGGTCCCTGTCGACGCGCTGACTTCGGAAACAGTACGCATAGCGGTGCAGCGCGTGATCGAACGTCGTCCGAAAAACTACATTGACTATCAATACGATAGGATGCTCCGACTGCCCGGAATCTGACAAAAGGACGTACAATGAAACGAGCTGTAGGCGGCGACCGCGGAAGACGAACAGATCACCGCCGAGCGGGTCTTAGCGCAGCACCTCCTGCACTTGAAGTGCCAACGACGGAAAGCCTCTGCGCATATCCGTGTAGCCTGTCGCGAGCCACACTCGCACGCCGGTCGGAATCGGGAGCACCAGGGCATCGAGAATTCGGCGCAGCGCGTCTCCATCAACGTCGCCATCGCCCCGGATGCGGTGTCCGCTACCAAGATCGATCTCGATGATGCCCTGGTCCTCCGTCGACGCGCCGGCCCCCTCGTCAATGGCGCTTCGGCCACATCCCGCGGCGGCACAGACGGCTCAATCTCGACCGGCACTAACGGCGCTATACTCGTCTCACCGTGCTTGCAAAGCTCATTGCGCCACCTGAACAGCTGGCTCACATGAAGGCCGGCCATGCGAGCCACCTCGGAAACGGTGGCTCCGGGCTCGAGCGATGCTGCAACCCAGCCGTTCCTTTTCATCCTGCGACCAGCGACGCCGCCGCTCGACTGATGTGATCACCTCTGCCCGCGAAATCGTCATAGCGCATCTCCTAGAATTACCCCCAAGGACCTGTAGCGCTCGCGTCCGTCAAACAAGGCTGCCCTCAATGGAGGGATACCGTCTCCACCACATCGATTCGATTTAGCGCTTTGATCGTATGGCTGTCCATACGGACAGTTCTCAACCATCAGCCCAGCCTGTCGCAAGGCGTCTTTCCATCGGAGGCTTACGCTCGATCGGCAGGGCGCACGAGTGTGGCATTGTCCTTGGAACTCGCCGTGACGATGGAGGGGTTTCCGCTCTGCTGGCGGCAACCATCGGGCCCGCCTCATTGCCAGAAGCGATAAACGGTTGCGAGGCGGCGGCACTAGGACTAGGCGCGGCTGCTAAAAATGCGGGCATCGGCCTAGGCTGCGAACTCACCGCCCGTGATATCGATGGTTGCACCGTTGATAAAGCCCGCTTTCGGCGAGGCCAGAAAGGCCGCAACGTGCGCCACCTCTTCAGGCGTTCCAAAACGGCCGGCCGGAATCCGGCTGAGCGCAAAGCGGTTGACAGCGGCCTCCGGTGGTCCGGTCAGGTCGCTGAGAATCCGGCCAGGAGCGATACAATTGACCGTAATACCGTGTGGCCCCAGATCACGCGCTGCAGCACGCGTCAATCCGACCAATCCTGCCTTCGACGCGGCATAGTGAGGTCCTGCGATCAACGGCACGGCACGCCCCGCGAGCGACCCCACATTGATGATGCGTCCATATCCTTTCGCGACCATTCCTGGCGCCAAGAGCCGCATGAGATTGAAGGGGGCATTGAGATTGACATCGATGACTCGCGCCCACTCATCGAGCGACGTCTGAGAAAGCCAAGCTGCATCTTGGTCCACACGCTTGGGTGAGATGCCCGCGTTGTTGACTAAAATCGCAATGTCGCCCCACCGCGCCCTGATGCGAGCAACAACTTCGCGCGCGTCGTTTTGTCGCGTTACATCAACCGCCTCGGCGTAGAGCCGATCTTCGAGATAGCTAAGAACGTGAAGCGCCCGCTCCACATTCTCCGATCTTGTCGCTACAAAAGCGACGTGATAGCCATCGGCCAGGAACTGACGTACGATTGCGAGACCAATCCCGCGTGCTCCGCCGGTCACGAGCGCTACGCACCGGCCGCTTTGACCCGTGAATTCTCCTAGAGTCTGCATAGTTGTCAAACGGTCGCAAGAACGTTAACAGACGAGTCCATGGCGCCGGGATAGCGCAGCGCCATATGCCGCAATAGGAAAGATCCTCGCTGTCGCTGCCCGTCCCAGCTCGCGAGTTGCGGGCTCCGGTTTGAACTGTCGCGTATTCCTTTCCCGCGGCGATGCATCATCGTCTCCTCATTCGTAACAGGTCGACGCTCTCCCGGAGGAATGCCCAGCAATTTGTCCCGCAGACCTTACCAAGCATCCAGTTTCGCGCATGTCCAAGCCGACGGCATCCCATCGTCGAGATCATTTTTTCTAGATGCCTATAACGCAGCACAGCTGCCCATACTACACGTGTTGACCCGACCTCGCACCAGATACAGCCAAAATGGGTGGTCAGGAGATTCATCTGATGGCAATACCCCATCTTGAGCAGTTGTTAGCAGGTCAGTACGACATACGACAGAATGATGTCGGGATCGAGAGTCGCAAACTAAGGCTTCGCGTCGAAAGCCGTGCCGGGCAGCCTCATAGTGAGTGCCGGCCAGCTATATGTATTTCCCTACACTAGATCTCCCGACATTACTCAGGGCAGCGCTGACGCAACAGCCGTTGTGTCGGGCACCCTGGCCAAGATGCAGTCGCATAACCGCTCTATATCCCTGACTTCATGATCGGCTGTAATGCATACCCGAATCCCCGCTTTTTCTCGGGCGACCGTGGGGAAGAATGTCACCAACGTGTAGAAGCCGGCATCAAGAAGCTCTCTTGCGATTGCAATCGCCTTGGCTTCGGATCCGATGCCAATCATCCTAATCGGAAATGAATTGCCTTTCTCGGCTGTTGTGACACGACGGTCAAAGACTTTAATCCGTTGGGCTAACCGGTTCTGCCGTTCGCCGAGTTCTGCCGAGCGGTGAATCTTACAGGAGCCAAGTGCTGCGCCAACCGCCGCTAGATTGGGAGCGACCGAAAACGCATAGGGAATCGAGTAACGTCTAAACAGGTCCTCGTGGCTAACAGTTCCGAGCATCAACATGCCGCCTGATGCACCAAATCCTTTTGCCAACGACGCTGCTATGATCGTGCGATCACCCATTACTTCCGGAAACTGAGACCGAGCAAATCCTTCGCCTTGACGTCCGAAGAGCGATATGCCGTGAGCGTCATCGATATAGAGAAAGAGCCCATAACGCTCCTGGAGCTGACGCAGTTCTTTTATTGGCGAATTCCCTCCCATGGAGTAAACACCATCGCACACATATGCTACCATGGTATGTTTGCGGCATAAGCGTTCGAGAGCTTCGAGGTCGTTGTGTGCAATCGTCTCTACTCGCGTCTCATCAGCGATCACTGGCTTGTGATAGGCGAGCGAAATGTGCGCAATGCGATCAAAGACGACGAGCGGCTTTCTTCCGCCTGTCAATTGGCCGGAAGCAAGCAACGGCATTGCGCCTTGATTTGCAAGCATTACGGTGGAGAAGGCGAGGACGCGTGCGCAAAACATCTCGGAGAGAATTGCTTCAAGGTCTGCAAGAAGATCGAAATTGAGTCGCGTTCGCGCGCAAGACCAGTGCAATGAACCATGCGCCTCTATCGCTTCGATTGCACCAGCGACTATTAAGGGGTGATTGTCCAGGCCCAGGTAAGAGCATCGCGCAAAATCGATTACCTGAGATCGGCCGTCAAGGGGGCCGTTGCCCAAAGCGAAAGCGCGCCCAATCATAGAACGTCCGTGGACAGCCATGAGACCGGCCGCGTGGGCGGCATCGAAGTGTGCCCTACTTTCGTTGATCATGTACGCTGTGTTTCGAAATTGGCCGGTTGGCCTGCCACTGCTGGAGAGCACACTCCGCTGTTGCATCTCGTTCTCCATTCCATATACCCCAAAGCATACGTCCGATGTGAAGACACGACGGTTGGGTCAAATGAGCGTCGGACGAGGTTCGTGGGTCTTATAGGCAGCTCGATTGGCCCTCGTTAGCGCAAGAGAATAAACCACCGGCGACGCCGCTTTGGCAGCTACCAAACCAGATAGGACAGATGTGCTGGAAGATCGCGGCGATATAGCCACCCAACTGCGTAACTATGAATCAAGTGGTCCAGTTTGATAGTGGTCTCAGCAGCTGATCTCGCCATGGTCGAGCCGGACGCTGCAGCGACGTTGCTCATCGATTTCACCGCCAAAGAGGTTCGGGATTTCCTGACATCTGCGGAGGTCAAGCGCCACCGGCACGCGCAATGCTACTGACAGCGCTGTATTGCTTTGTTCGCCTCCCTGCAACTGAACAGCGTGCCTATCGGGTCGAGTTGCAGCGGCATCCCAAGCTCGGCGGGTGGAGGTTTTGGGCGAGTTGGAGCGGCGGCGGCGCAGGTCGCAGGATGACAAGGCGAGGTTCGTCAAGGTGATGTTGGCACCAAGGGTAAACGTGACGGAGGTTGCGCGCCGCAATGGCGTTGCAGCGAGCTTGGTGTTCACTTGGCGCCGACAGGCACGGACGACCGAACGAGTAGGAGGATGCCCACGTTGACCCAGAGACGCTGGCGCGGGTCCTCGGCGTGCTGAAGCGCCGATGATTGCCATACAATGTGGGTGTGCGGCTTGCGACCGGCCATAGCGATATGCGCCGCGGATTCCCGAGCCTTGCGCGTCTGGTTCAGGAGAGCTTGAAGTGGGATCCGCACTTATGTGTCGGACGAGATAACGTGGTGGAGGCGCCCTAACGCCAGCCAGGGCCGGCCCACGCCTGGATTCCTCCGCCACAAAATAATCAGATTGCTGGCCAGCAGCTGTAGGACGGTGTCATTTGGTCGGAAGTGCACGCTGCGGTCGCCTGAGACGGCCGCCTTCTGGAGTCCTCGGTGCGTCACCTCGACACACGCAGCACTGTATCGGTGGGTTGTGGCGACCTGACCATGGCAAGCCAGGCCCGGATCGTCAGGAGATCCACGCCTGACCGGAGAAACTTCATCGCGGGGAATGCCGAAAGATGTACGGCGATATCGACTTGCCCTCCAAGCTTGGCTTGGTGGACCCGGCCTGGGAGGCGGCACGCCGCACGATGTGTGTCGCGCCGAAACGCGTCAGGCGCTCGTTATGGACCCCGACGAAGATCGGCCGCGGTTCATGATAGGCGAGGCCGCGTTCGCTCAATAGGTCAGTCAGCGATCGCACCAGATCCTGAGGAATGGGAACGACGCGATCTCGGCGTCCCTTGCCGTGAAGCAGCACTTGCGGACGTTCTCGCTCCAACTGAAGGTCGTTCGCGTTGACGCCGGTCGCTTTGGACGCGCGAGCGCTGGTTCTCGCCAAGAAGAGCAGAAAGGCCCGGTCGTGCGCGCCGCGGGGCGTCGTCTGATCAGGGGCTGCGATGATGGCCTCTCCACGGCGTTGGTGGGTGGTGCGCCAGCTCGATGCGGGCCCGCTTGGTGCGATCGTCAGAACCCGTTGGGCGATGCCCAACGAGGCGGGACCGGCGGTGGCGACGTGGTGGAAGAAGGATCAGATCGCGGCTAGTCGGGCGCTGCGCGTTGCTACGGAGTTGTTCCGTTTCTCCTCAAGCTCATCGAGAAAGGCGAGAACGAGGCCCCGGTCGAGATCTTCAAGGGCCAACGGCGCTGGCCTCTTCCGCAAACGGGTAAGCGCGATCAAGATGCGCAAGGCGTCGCAATAGCTGGCCAGGGTCGTGCAGGTCGCGTTGCGCTGCATTGTTAACCGACGACGGAAGCACGACTCTAGGAGCCGCGCCGGAAGGAAGTGCTTGCTCTCGCGGTTGCCTCCGTCGAGAAAGGGGGTTTAGCCCGATGGCGAGAAGATCCGACGAACCGGTAAGGTTGTAGGCCGTGTCGCTGTAGCTGCCGTGGCCGAGATAGGTGGCGAGTAGAGGCAGCCGCGCTTGAACATCTGCACGCCGTTGGTGCCAAAGCCTGAGTCTGGTCACCGCGAACCGTAAGCGCTCAGCCGGGGCCCTGTTGAGGCTGGCTTGACGCCTTGCGGAATCGCCACGGCATGAGGTCTTCGATTCTGCTATGGGGATGGCCTTCGATAATCGCCTCGAGTGTTTCGGCGATGTAGCTGGCCGGATTGACGTCGTTGAGTTTGCAGGTGGCGACGATCGATGCCAGCAAGGCCCAGTTTTCGGCCCCGATTTCATGTCCGGCGAAGAGAGCGTTTTTCCTGGTCAAGCAGATTGGCCGGATGGCGTTCTCGACCGGGTTGGTGTCGAGCTCGAGACATCCGTCTTCGAGGAAGCGCGTCAGCCCCTCCCAATGATTGAGCGCATAGCGGATATCCTCGGCGAGCGTCGATCCGCTGGAGATCATCGACAACTGTTTCTCGAACCACGACTTCACCGCGGCTACCATGGGCAGCGAGTGCTCCTTGCGCGCGGCCAGCCGGATGTCCGGCGATGAGCCGCGTACCATGGCTTCGATGGCGTAAAGCTGGGCGATGTGCCGAACGGCGGCCTCGGCGATCGGCGATTTGCTGTTACGGGCCAATTTGACGAAGCGCCGGCGCAAATGGCTCCAGCAATGCACGAGCGTCCACGGCCCTTGCGGTCGAGCGACTTCGGTCAGCCGGTCATAACCGTCATAGGCATCGCATTGCAGGAAGCGTCCGCAAAAGCCATCTAGGAACTGCTCCGCAAAGGCACCGCTGCGACCGGGGGCATATCGGAACAGCACGATCGGCGGACTTGGGCCGCTGTGGCCGCGGTCATCGGAGACGATCGCCCAGAAGTAGCCTTTCTTAGTTTGGCCGCGCCCCGGATCGAGCACTGGCGCCGTGGTTTCGTCCATGAACAGACGATCCGCCATGGCCAGGCGGCGGCGCATGTGGTCCGCGATGGGCTGAAGATGGAAGCAGGCGCGGCCGGACCAGTTGCCCAGCGTCGCCCGATCAAGCCGGATACCCTGGCGCGCACAGATCTCGGCCTGACGGTAAAATGGCGTATGGTCGCCAAATTTGGAGACGATCACGTGCGCGATGGCCGCTTCGGTCGGCAGCCCGCCGGGCACGACGTGCTCCGGTGCGTGCGCCTGCACGACGGGGCCCGCGCAGCGGCGACAGATGTATTTCGGGCGGCGCGTGACCAACACCCGCCATTGCGCCGGGATCACGTCGAGGCGTTTGCTGACGTCCTCGCCGATCTTCGCCATGACGCCGCAACCGCACGGACAGAGCGTGCTCGCAGGCTCGATGATCCGTTCCACCCGCGGCAAATGGGCAGGCAAGCAGCCGCGATTGCGATGAGGACCTTGATCCGGCACGTTCCGCGATCGGCCATTGATCACAGCCTCGGCTCTCTCTTGCGCCGCGTCCAGGATGCCTTGCGCGATCTCCACGTCTTCCAGCGGTAAGTGATACTGATCTGGCCGCAGCTTCTCGGACTTCGCGCCGAACTTCTCGCGTCGCAATTCGCCGAGAATGATCTCCAGCCGACGCCGCGCTTCCTCCGACGCCGCCAGCGCCCCCTGAATGCTCGCTCAAGGCCGCCTGCGTTTGCGCCAAAAGCGCCTTCAGTTGTTCATTTTCGTCGCGCAGCGCCGCGATGCTCATGCGCTATTTCGAGCACATCGCCGCCGCGCGTGCCACGTTCAAAATAGCTTCCGAGTCATTCTGCCGCAGTTATCCGGCCGCCTGAGGACGCCGCGCTTCTTCCGGGCGGACCAACCTCCAATCCAGCCCCTCGAACAGGGCCGCGAACATCGCCGGCGATATCCGCATCACGCCGCCTGCGATCGTTGGCCAAACGAACTTGCAACCTTCGAGACGCTTGTGCACCAACACCAGGCCCGTTCGATCCCAGACCAAAATCTTGATCCGGTCCGCTCGTTTCGATCGGAACACGAAGGCTGCGCCGCTGAACGGGTCGAGACGAAGCATCTCCTGCACCTTCGCCGCAAGCCCATCGTGGCCACAGCGGAAGTCGATCGGCCGCGTCGCGATGTAAATCTTCAGATCAGCACCGGCCGCGATCATCGTGACGCTCGCACCGCACGGATCACCCGGGACAGCTGCTCACCATCAATGGCCGTATCCGTCCGCAGCACGACATCACCGATCGCGATCTCAAGCTTGATCGCCGGAGCAGGAAGCTCCTCCAAAGCACGTTCCACGACCAGCGGAGCGAATGTCGGCGGGGATGCCTCGCACGGCGGCAACATGCCTCGCTGGCGAAACCGCCGTCGCCAATCGTAGATCTGCCAGCGCGTCGCTCCGTGCTTGCGCGCGACCTCGGACACCTGGGCACCGGGCAACAGACTCTCGGCGACAATCCGAGCTCTCTCAGCTTCCGAACGCACGCGGCGCCCCGACGGTCCTTCAAGAACTTCCAGCCGGCTAACCGACCCCGATGGGCCGTCCAAATGGACGTCCTTTTTGCTGTCCAATCCCATCCAAAACCTCCGTCCAAAGCCGGAGGCTTCTTCGCATAGCTATCCAGATCCCGAAGCAAGGGTTACGGCTAAGCGCTTACCGCGAACCGGTGCCGGAGGCCTTAGCAACATTGCTTTGCAGGCCGGCCGCCGACGACGACAGCCGCGCTAGCTGAGAAAGAAGTACTCGTCCTTGGGCCTGAGAGACACGGCGTCGGGCTCAAAGGCGTATCGACGAAGGGCTGCCTGGGTCGTTGGCATAGGAACCATGCGGTCTTTACGGAACGTGGTCTTACGAACTAGGACGACCGCTTTGGTCAGATCGACGTCGCCGCGATCGAGCCTCACCACTTCGCCAGAACGTAGCCCCGTGCTGGCCAATAGTCCGATCAGCGTCGTCATCGTGCGGCCCTTGAGAGGGGGATCCTTGGCGAAATGAAGCTGCATCGATAAGCGACGCCAGCTCAGATGCGCGGCGGTCGAGGCGCCCTGGATTTAGGAAGGCTCTGCGATCTAAGGCCTCGGTTTGGGGGTCGTAGACGTCAGGTACTCGTAGAATCGGCGGAGCAGGCCGTGACGGACGGCGCGACTGTTGGCGGCGCCACCGCACGCGAGCGCGTCGTCATTGAGGTGCCGCTCTTCCACTTGGTCGAACGCCATGTACTCGCTGCCGAGCGCCTTCATGGCGACGACACCACCATCCGTATCCTGGCGAAGGGCAAGTGCACGACCAGACGGAGCCGCACCTATGTGCGGGATGACCGGCCCTTTGCCGGGCCTGCGCTGCTGGCGGCAGTCTATTACGCCTCGAGCGACCGACGAGGCGAGCATCCCCAGAAGCATCTGGCCGCCTTCGCCGGTATCCTGCAAGCCGATTGCTACATCGCGTCGAGCCTGCGATCGAGGCGCAGAAGAAGGTGCTGCCGATTACGCCGGCGTTTTGCTTTGCCCATGCGCGGCGGGGCTTCTTCGAGCTGGCTGACATCGAGAAAAATGCTCGGGGAGGTAAGAAGGCAAACCGGTTTTTCCGATCGCACTGGAGGCGGTCAGACGCCTGGATGCGTTGCTCGAGATCGATCGCGCCATCAATGGCCGCCGCTTCTCGAGGACATGCACGCCTGGTTGCCGCGTGAGCGCGAAACCTCTCACGCTCCTCCGAGGTCCTGAGCCTATCAACTAGATGCTCAGGCGCTGGGACAACTTCGCCCGCTTCCTCGACGATCGCAGGATCTGCTTGACCAATAATTGCGCTGAGCGCGCATTGAGAGGCATCGCCTTCGGAAGGCGCAACTGGACCTTCGCCGGCAGCCAGCGTGGCGCCGACCGTGCCGCCATCATGCTGACGATGATCACGACCTATCGCTTCAACGACGTCGATCCCAGCGCGGCGATATGCCCTGTCACGTCCCTGCTGGTGACTTGGCAAAGGACCTTCGCGGCGAATTGGGAGCCCGAGCTTTGGCTTTGCTAGGCCGGAGGCGGTGCACAAACCGGACGTAATTTGCGACGCCACGCCTGGACGGCGGAACAGAAGACGCAATGGCGCGATCGTAACGGCGCTGGTGCGCCGACACGATATGACGCCACTGTAGGCGCGGATGGTAACAGCATTCATCACCTACCGGGGAGCCATCCTGAGAGGAAGCGGACCTTACCACGTCCTCAAATGTCACCCGAGCAGCTTCGTTCCATCTCGAACGTGAAGTTGCATGTCTAGCCTTGGAAGGGCTTGCAATCTCAGTTCCAATTCTGCGCAAAAAGGGCCAAATCCCGCTCAACAGCTTCATCATGTCTTTCAACGAGTGCGCACATCTGCTTGCGTGAATGGATTGGGTGGTCGCTTTAGGCCGAGGTTGTCTCTTAGAGTTTGTCCGGAATATCCTGATCTGAATTTGCCTCGCCGACGCAATTCGGGGACGACGAACTCGACAAAATCTTTGAGTTCGCCGGGCAGCGTTACCGGCATTACATTGAATCCGTCAGCAGCACGTTGATCAAATGTATCCACCATGACATCAGCAATTTCGTCCGGCGTTCCAACAACCATAAGGTGCCCTTTGCTGTCCGATATCAAGCGGATCAGTTGTCTCCACGTCAATTTCTGGCGTGAGGCTTGGCCGAGCAGCACCTTTTGACGACTCTGCATAAAGTTTGTCATCGGCAAGGCCTCAGGAACCAGTGAGTCCAGGTTCATTGAACGCAAGTTAGTGACAAACCCCAGGTTAAGATCGGCTATCCCAATTAGAACGTCACTATGCATATACGAATGTAGTCTTTCGAGTTTCTGAGACGCTTCTTCCTTGGTTCTTCCGACGATTGGGACAATGCCCGGCATGACTAGCAAGTCATCGTCCTCGCGTCCAAGTGCGCGCGCTTTCTCTTTGAGAGCTGCGTAGTATCGTTTGCCGTTCTCTAAAGAAGGTTCGGAGGTGAATACGACTTCGCCGACTTCTGCACCGAACCGCATTCCAGCTTCTGATGCGCCGGCTTGAACCAACACAGGATACCCTTGCGGCGGCCTTGCTATGTTCAGTGGGCCGCTGACTGAGTAGTGCACTCCCCGGTGATTGAGCACATGCAGCTTCGTGGTATCAACGAAAATGCCACTTTGCTTGTCCCGAATGAATGCGTCATCTTCCCATGTGTCCCATAGGCCTTTGACAACTCCTACGAACTCTCTCGCCCGGGCATAGCGCGTGTCATAATCTGGAAGTTCCTTATCGCCGAAGTTTGCAGAATCGAACTTAGATCCCGACGTGACAATATTCCAGCCCGCCCGGCCCCGGGACAGGTGGTCAAGTGAGGCGAACATGCGGGCAAGATGATACGGTTGGTGATACGTCGTCGTCGCTGTCGCGACAAGACCAATGTGTTGCGTTCTCGATGAAAGCGCCGACAACAGCGTGATCGGCTCGAATCCATCATTTCGGCATACGCGGGCCATGTGCGCGTGGTCTTGTTCTAATACGCTTGGGGTATCGGCGAGAAAAACGAAGTGAAATCCCGCACTTTCGGCAAGTGCTGCAACCTGAGAATAATGGTCGATCTCAACTCCGCAGTTCGCTGGCACACCCGGGACGCGCCATGCTCCTTCGTGATACCCCGCATGACGGAGAAACAATCCGAGCTTCATTTCTTCGTTGCGCCGCATACCGCATCTCCCTTTCAATTGGACTGTCACCACGCATCGCGAGGCGCTTCGTGTTCATTGGCGCCAAAGGACAACGTACCACGCCGCCCCGACCATTCAGGAGCCGGCATACAGCTCGATCAGTGTACGTTCCGGCGCAGTCGCTCAGGTGCATCTCTTCTCAGGTAGTCTTGAGGGGCGAACCAAAGCGTTCCAAGCATCGTAAACGACAACTACTTCTGCCGTCCAAATCGGAGCAGAAGCGCGACCCACGCGTCTGCCCCCGATAACTCAGCGCATCGATCCAGTCTTATTCGAGCTACCATCAAGCGGTATGTGACATGCATCCCCGTACAGATCAAATACTAGGTTCGGTAGTTGACCGTGCGCAAGTAACCCCTCCATGCCGCGCGGTTGCGCCAGCTTCATTCGTATGGCCGGTTATGCGGCAGCATCGGACCTGATGCTGAGATCGCAACCGTGCGCGCGTATCTGCGCCAACGGGAGCGGGTGGCGGAATATGCCGCCGCTCGTATCCAGCATATGCAGAAGGCCTTGATGGAGATGAATCCGTGTGGTCAAGGATGTCACGGGCGCAGCCGGCATGCAGCCATCGTTGCAGGCGTCGGAGCGATCTAGGGGCATGGCCGAGCGCTAAACACTTCACCTCGTCGCTCTGCCTTGCGTCAGGCAACAAAATCTCTGGGGGTAAGGCGCTTGTCCTCGCGCACACGTAGGTCGTTCAGCCGGACAGTCGCACCGTTGCGGTTGACAGCAACAACCTTCGGGTGGAGCGATATAGCGCTCGGTGCATTGCATCGCCGACCGTTCTTACGTGCGGGTAAGTCAAAGGTGGCGACAGCGACTGCCCGCTTGATCGCAATTTTTTCTACAAGACTCCCCGGCACGGCATGCATTTCAAAGACCCCGCGCGGATCACTGTGAGCAGCAATATCGCGACCATGTCCTCGCAAATCTTTAGCGCCGAGCCAAATCTCCTGGTTCTTGTTACAGGCAATCCAGGCGACCCAGATCCGGCAGCTTCTTAGAAAGTCGATCGCAATCTTTGCCAAACCCGGACATGAGCTTCCGCTTCATCGAGGACCACCGCGATGGCTGTCCGGTGCAGCTGATGTGTGTCGTGCTCGGGGTCTCGGCGGCCAGCTATTGCGCTTGACGTGCACGTCGGTGAGTGCAGTACCCGAGCCGAGGCTCAGCGCGATATCTTCGCCTTCCTCGAGGGCTTCTACAACCGCGCATCAGAATACCCATCTGCTTGAAGAGAAGAAGGTTTGGCTGATCGGGATGCGATCCTGTGGGGGGATTCGAGATCACTGTTGGGCTCGCGACATACTGTTGGGTCAAGGACATACTCGCTTGAGTAAATTGCCTCCGAATAAGGCTCTCGCCGTTGGCACGCCCCTTGAACAGAAGGTGTCATCCAACATCGCGAACTAAGAAATCGCAATGGCTCGGACGAATATTGCTTCTTAGTTCACGTGAGCGCCGGTGCGAATTTGAATGCCTGAAGGCTGCTATCCGTCTCAGTGCAAGCCTACCCCTGGTCTTGCTGCCGCGATCGGCGATACCGCGAGCCTCTCTAGCTGCCTATTGCGCGCTGTGGGTGATCGTTTCCGCGTGTCCGCTATCTGCAGGTGCTTTTTTGGGCTCAATCTTCGTGAAGCGGAAGCACCGGTCAAGGCTATCAAAGCTGATGATTCATCATAGGACAGAACAAGACAAGTCGAGGTTCAGCAGCAGATCCAAGCGGATGGCGCGCTGCGCCCTTAGCAGCAAGT
>NZ_JAQOSR010000180.1:0-16679 GCF_046718885.1 Bradyrhizobium sp. UFLA01-814
ATTGAGCACGGCCGGAGCGCTGGCTTCGCGATCGTTGCGCCCCGCGCCAGTCGCCCTGATGTCGAGCTTTTGTAAGGTTGCCAGCGTCTCCTCAAGGCCTGGGCGCCCATAATCGAGCACATGGTTGTTGGCCAGCACACAGCAGTCGATCTTGGCGGCCGCCAGACAATCTGCATTCTCGGGGCTCATGCGGTAGTTGACGCCCTTGCGCGCGCGGTCCTTGCTGCGGGTCACAGCCGTTTCGAGGTTGATGATCCGCGCGTCCGGCCGCATGCGCGCCAGCTGGTCCAGTGCCGCGCCCCAAACGTAGGGCGGCCCATTACGGCGTGGAATCGGCCCACTTTCCTGCTCGGCGAGCAGCACATATCCCTCCGCCGATCGCACGGATTGCTCGTGAATTTCGGGGCTGCACGGATGCGCCAACACTTGGTCGATGCCACGACCGCACATGACGTCTCCGCATAGAAAGAGACGGAGCGATTTTCGATGTCCAGCGGGCAAATAGATTTCCTCAGGCATGGTCTAGCAGTGAGCCCCCCTGAACGCCGCCATCACCTCAGCAAGCATCCGTTGCTGCTCCCCCACATAACGTGGAGAGAAGTGAAACGGCTCGACGCGACGCACATTGGCTTCTCGAGCAATTTCTCCAGCAGCTGTGGTCGTGAGATGAGCCCGGTGCCTCGCCAGCGCATCGTCCGCTCCTGCAAACGCCGCTTCGATGAAGAGGATATCCGCGTTCTGCACGAGCGCTACGATGGCGCCACGATTGGCCGGCGTATCGGCGACGTCGGTGACATAGCCAACTTTCTGTCCGGCCGTGACGGTGAGGAGATTACGCAAGGCCCCAAGTGGAACGAGCCGATTGTCCGAAACTGCCGATCCATCGATCTTGATCAAATGATCGTCCGCGCGCCGTTCGACCACGGCCTGCTTGAGTGAGCGCAACCACGGACCAACGGGCAGCCCGCGCTCCAACAACCGGTTCTTCCAGACATTGACATGCGCCGCCTCCTGCAGCGCAAAGGCAAGGCAGGGCGTACCGTGTTCAAGGATCACGGCTGACACTTGATGGGTCGGTTCGTCGCAGATGACCCCGGCAACGGTCTTGCGAGAGACTGAGGCCTCTGCGACAAAAGCCTTCCTTAGCCTGAACCGCGTGCTCAAGATGGAATTCGCCGCTGCGAGCTCGCTCACGATGAAGACAAGATCGCTAGAATAGGTTTCGACCAAATTCCAGCGATAGGCCTGAAGCTTGTGAAAGACCCGCTCAGTAAAGCCGGATGGACCAAAGAGCTGCACGGACTTCTCGTGCCCGACCAGCAAGCGAAGCAGGTGGTCGAATCCAACGAAGTGATCGATATGCTCGTGCGAGACGAAGACCTGGTCGATGCGTCGTATCTTCCGCGGCGACAGTGAAAAAATCTCTCCGATATCGAACAGCAGGCTGCGCTTCTCGAACAGCGTCTCCACATATACCGTCGGGTCGCCGTAGCGGCCATTGACCAGGTTCGGATGAAAAAGCGGTCGCATAGCAAGCCAATCTGCCGCAGTTGCCCGACGGATTGCCTGATCTAAGCAGACTTTATGGATTTCGCACTCGCCAAAATCGAGCCATGCGGCCGCAATCTGGTCGCGCTCGTCCGCCGATCCGGCGAGGTCGCGCCGGCTCCGTAGGAACTCTCAGGGCCGAGCCCAGGTCCGAAACCTATGTCCCCTGCAAGCTGATGGAGGAAGCCATGAAACTCGTTTCAAGCGCCTTCGCCGACGGAGCGCAAATTCCGAGACGGTTCACCTGCGACGGAGGAGACCTCTCGCCGCCTCTGCAATGGTCCGATGCGCCGGCGGGAACCAAAAGTTTTGTCTTGCTCTGCGACGACCCAGATGCGCCCGCCGGCACGTGGCACCATTGGGCGGCTTACGATCTTCCGGCAGTCCTAACGGAGCTTGCGGAAGGCGCCGCGCGGAACAAAAATGTGAAACAAGCGGTCAATGATTTCCGCAAAGTAGGCTATGGCGGCCCGTGTCCGCCCATGGCCATGGGCCTCATCATTATCACTTCCGGCTGATTGCCATCTCGACCGACCAGCTTCAGGCAAAGGCCAACGCGTCCTGCCGCGACATCGAGCGAGAGGCGCGCAAGTCCTCAATCGCGGAGGCGACCCTCGTCGGCTGGTATGAGGGATAGTGACAACGGGAGGCGCTCGGGCCACTTTCCAGGGCTTCAGTTGTCATCAGTACAATCTGACCACTTGCCGTCTTTCCATATACCACCGTCGCAACACGGCGGCAGCCAATGGAGTGCTAGGCCATTTTCTTGTCCTGCAGCGATTCATCCTGGTGACGACGATCACGGCGCCGATTCGATTTGCGGACATATGTGATGAGTGCTTCGGGGTTCTCAAGCTTCATCTTGAGAGCTGCAAGTAATGCGTCCTGAGCTTCGATGGTGAGCGCTTTGGTACGCGTCGTCGCGAGCTTCAGTCCGACCGTGTAGTCGTCATGGCAGTTTCCTTACCTCTAACAATACCTCAGGCGGCGGACCGTGGAGCCGAGAACGTGAGTTGCCCCCACAGACCGATCGGCGATTATTTTGGGATAGTTGACGCCGACATTTAGCAGTTCGACTACCGCGATCGCGCTTGTGAGCTGCCAGGAGGTAGCTGCGTCGATGTCGAACGCTTCGCCGCGCAGCCTCATGGCTTTGTTGCACTGCGTTCTTCTGCCGGCCAGCCATACGTGGATGCCGCGGCTACTAGGTCAGGCCCTTCCCAGGCTCTGCGGCGTACAATTATCTCATTGAAATAAAAAATGATTTTCGACTATCGCGTCTGAGCGGGATCGGACCACTTCGGAGCGAGTTCAGCCTAAGACGCGCATACCTTCGCTCTTTTGCGGACTTCCAAGAGGAGAAGAATTCAGCACAAAATAATAGAGAGGAGATACCTTGAGATCGGTACGACATCACCGCTTGGCGGCTCACCGAGGAAGGCCGCTGCGCTATTTGCTCCACCGCAACCCCGGCTTGTTCGAGGCACGCCCGGGCAGCTGGGGCAGCGGCGCAGCCTGATCAGGATCGGCAGGCGGGAACGCGCTTGAGTAAGGCTGATGGCGGCGTCGAGGCGCCTTACTGCCGGTGTTGGAGCGTGAGTCCGATTGGGAGGAGGTCACGATGAAGATTGACAGCACCACATTTGGCACGATCACGATTGACGGAAAAACCTATGAGCACGACGTGGTCGTTCGTCTTTCCGGCGAGAATGTGAAGCGGAAAAAGAAGCTATCAAAGAACCTCTACGGTACCTCGCACGCGCTTTCAGAAGACGAGGCAAAATTTCTCTTCGAGAAGGGGTGCGACCAGGTCGTCATTGGCTCGGGTCAGTTTGGCAACGTGCACCTGTCGCCCGAGGCTGAAGCCTATTTCGAGAGAAAGGGCTGCGAGGTCCTCTTGAGGCCGACACCCGAGGCGATCGAAATGTTCAACAGATCGCGTGCAAGAAGGATCGGGCTCTTTCACGTGACCTGTTGACCCAGCCGTTCTTACATTTCAGATGATTCTGATCGGGCGTGAGCTTTAGGCAATGCTGGTTGGGGTGAGAGGGATCGACCTCCGAATAGCGGGATCGGATACCCTGCTATCACGCGAGTGATCAGTAGAATTGCGAGGCCTTGCGACACCTCAAGCAAGTTGCCCCGCCTCGTTGCACGCGGAACGAAGAGATTTCGTGATCGTTCGAATCTGAGGGTGCCTCCTTCAAACTCTCCCTCGGAAATCTTGGCCGTGCACGTGCACGGCCCGAGCCGGCCCTGTCCGACTTCAAAGGGCTGCTCTCGTTGGCTGTCGCAAGATTTTTCTTGATCTCCCAGTGCACACGTCGTGCACACGCCGCCCTCTAACCAACTGAAAATATTGAACTCTCGGTCCAGTCCATCATGGGCGCACAGCTAAATTTCCAATGATTTTCAATCACTTACGGCTCTCAGTCGGTCCAGTCCTGGGAAGACACGGCAACGTATCTATACTGATTTCGTTGGGTTTTTTAGAGATGGTTCGATTATCTAGCCAGTTTTTAGCAGCTCGTTGCTACCAAATTTGCTACGGACCGGCTCCAGCCGCGGCGCTCACTGAGTCGTAGCAAAACCAAACGCAACCTGGACGTTACCCACAGAAAAGCCGCCCGGAGGCGGCCCTTACCGTTAGCTCGGATTAGAGGTCACGAGCGCTACGTCATCTCTTTCGCATCAGAAGATGCGCTGTCGAGGTCGTGCAGATACGCTGCGAGCGCGCAGGCGAAATCAGCAGCGAGGCGTTCGGCGATGTAGCGGCCGAAGTCGTGCCGGCGCAGACGCTTCTCGAAGAATTCAGCGATGTACCCACGGCCACCGGCGCTCGTGCTCAGGTCGTGCCCGCTGATCGTCAGCGCTTCCGTCGCCGTAGCGGACGAGCGGGCGAGATTCAGCTGTATGTCAGAAACTGCATCTTCGAGTTCGGCTTGCCTACGGCCGATCTTCCAGAACCGCGCGAGCCAATGGTCTGCGCTCGGCGGCGGCTTCGTGTTCTGGTAGCCGAATGCCATCGCTCCATCGATCGCCTCGCATGTCAGTTGGCGCTCCAACTGGATCTGAGCCGACGTTCCGCGCTTCGATTCCGTATTTGCGGCCTGTTGTCCGACCTCGCGCTGGATCGCGTAAAGGGGCATCCACTCGTTAGGCTTGTGGCGCACGATTTCATCCATCCTGCGAGAGTCACAATCCATGATCGGGCCTTCATACAGCCCATCGCCACAGAAGCGAATCCACGCAATGGGCTTCGTCGCTTGTTCAACAGCCGGTGTGGCCGAGGCGACGATATTCTCGTCGCACGCGAAGACGCGCCACGACTCAGCAATAGCGTCTGGCAAGTACCCTTTAGCTTCGGCTCTTTCGAGCGCGATGATCAGATCGTCAAAGTGCTCGTTGACGCGAACTAGCTTCCACCCGTCAGGAACTTTCAGTCCGTCCATACCCCTCCCTTCTCATGCGCTTTCGCGCGTTGCGATGATGAGGAGATTATAGAGAAATTTCAGATGATTGTGTTGATGCGTTCGCGAGTGGTTCGATGCCATCACCAAATTTCGATAATGCGTTTGCTACGATTTTGCTACGAAACCGGCGGCCGCTCGCGCAACGCACTGAAATGACTCAGCAAACCCGCTTGTCCGTCCTGTCCATCATCGGGGCAACGGAAAATTTCCATGTCATCTCAATTGCGTAGCCGCAACACGGGTTCGATGCAACATGATGTTTCGAAGCGCTGCCCGGCGGAACAGGCCCGGGCCAACCAAAATATCGAAAACAACCCCATGCAAAGCAGCCTCGCCGTTACGAGGAGCTCAGCGCAGAGGCGGTCAGGATTGTCGCGTCTACTCGGGAAGTCGACAGACATCCGGATGCAGCAGCGGCGCCTCCCTGATCCAGATTTTCGCGCCGTGCGGGCCAACCGTTGCTTTCAGGTCGACGCCGACGGGTAGCCGACCCCAGCCCTGTGGCTGCAGCGTCTCGCCCCCGATCGTCAGTCCCCCCGATAGAACAAAGAACTCGAGCCCGCGCGCGTTCGCAAGGCTGATGACTTCACCCGGCTGCCAGTCTTCAAGGCGGACCTCCTCGTGACCGTTGTCAAATAGCACGCTGACGCTGCTCGCACCGGGGCGCGGCGCAACCTGTTGTCCCTCACCTGGCTGACGCACGACCTGGGTCCGGTCCTCGTCCCGGAACTGCCAGAGCCGCACGAAGATGGTACAGCCGTCCTTCGAGGCGGGGACATGCGACGTCCCGGGAGGGTTGCGGAAGTAGCTGCCCGCGGGATAGTCGCCGTGCTCATCCTGAAAGGTACCTTCAAGGACGACAATCTCTTCTCCACCGCCATGCGTATGACGCGGGAAGGCGCTACCGGGAGCATAACGCACGATCGAGGTGGCACGCGCGACTTCGCCGCCAATTCGGAACAGCATGCGCCGATCCACGCCGGCCGACGGACTGGCCACCCAGTCCAGCTTTGAGGCGTGAACGATAACGGGCTTTGACAGATCATCGTTGATGCGCATCGTTACTCTCCCTCAGGCGGCGCCATCCGAAACCCACCCCTTCGCCATTTCGGATCGCTTGACCAGTGCAGATCCCTAAACCAGGACAGGTTCAGATCCCTACGAGCGGAATGCCACTCGCCGCATTCTGCGGTCGTCGTGACGCGATCAGCCGCCGCGCCTCGTCGGCGCGACCACTGCGCAGCAAGGCGCAAGTCACGGAATATTCCAGCAGGTCGCGCTGGGCGCGGCTGCCTCCAACCCTTTCATGGGTTGCCAGGACGGGCCTTAGCTCATCGACGACCCGTGTCCAGTCGCCCTTGGCCAAACCATCGAAGCCGCGCGCGATAGGCACCACCATGTCCGCGGCGGGTCCCTTCGGGTTCTCGATGATGCCGGCCAGAGCCTCCGCATCGCCGGCCATTGCAAAGGCAAGCGCGCTGTGCATGTCGGCAAAGATGATCCCCGAGTTGGGAAACCACTTCGCCGCATACTGGCTGATCTCGCTCCACAGTTCCGGATGTCGCGGCTCGCCCGCCATCTCGGCGCGCGCAAGGAACGACGCGCAATCGGTGAGGACATTGATTTGCGGCCCCCACGAGCCGCCCGGATGCAGCGCCTCACGATAGATCTTCCAGGCTTGATCCCGCCTGCCGGTCTCCAGCGACCACAGGGCAAGATGCCAACTGATATGGCAATGCAGTTGCCCCTCGCGTGGGTAGACGGCGTTCCATTGCTCGAGGTAAGTCAGCCCCTCCTCGCGCTGTCCTTTCTCATAGAACAGATGGGCCTTGATATGCGCAGCGTGAGCGTTGCGGGGACAACCACGAAGTGCGGTCTCGATATTCCTGAAACCACTGTCGAGCCTGTGCAGTTCGATTTCCGCAAACGCGAGCACCGTTCGAAACCACCAGTCATCGCCGTAATGGGTTGCAAGCGGCTCCAGCATCGCCAGTTGCTCAATCTCGCGGCCGGACTTGCCCGAGAAGCCGATCAAGCCGAACACACCGGTGGCCGGTGCCAGCACCATGGCATCGCGCGGCCAGTGCTTCATGTGTTCGGCGATCGCCGAAACCGCCGCAGCGCCTTGACCACTCAGGATCTTGGCAAAGATCGCAATATGACCTTGCTCGCGCGAAGTCGTAGCCGGCGCCAGCGCCGTCGCGCGTTCAAGCGGCGCTTTGGCTTCGTTGCCGCGACCGAGCAGTTGCAGGGTTCGCGCAAGCGCGATGTGCGCCAGAGCAAAGCCTTCGTCGGCGGCGATCGCGTCGCGGAATGCCTGGTCAATTCCCGAGCCGGCCGCGAGCAGCTTGTCGACGCCGGCGACATATGCGTCGCGGGCGGCGGCAGAGCTTGTGCTCAAGGGGTTACCGTACCGGTCTTCAAGAACCCACACCCGATTTCCCATCGAACTCTCGGTCATTTTGACGACACTCCCTCCGTGGAAACCTGCTTGGCCTTGGCTTGCCGCCGACGGCGCTCATCACCCAGCTTGAGCAGCCGCTCTCGATCCTCTGGATTTACTCTTCCATACCGGGGCCGCCAGAGGGAACCGTCCTCCCTCCACGCAAATGGCGCTTTCACAGTCGTTCGCGGCGCCGTCGCCGTGTCAAAAAGGGCGAGCGCCTGGCGCATGATTTCGCGCTGCATGTCCGGTCGCCAGGGATGCCCGCAAGGATTGCCCAGCGGGAAATCCGTGAAATAGAACCGTGGCACGCCGCAGTGCTCCACGACATCCTGCGCCGAACCGATAATGACCGTCGGGAATGCCGTTCGCTTCCAGATGCCGGGCCACCAAGCTTACGGTCTGATGACATACGGGGCAAAGGGGGCAAAGGATCGCAGCATCCGCTGCGTCTTTTCGAACCCGTGCCAGGATTTCAGGTGCATCCTCCGCGTTCGTTTTCCGTTGGCTGTATTCTGTCGGCACGCCGTGAAAGTGCCGGGTCAGTCCGACGAGGGCGCCTTCGCCGACCAATCCGAAAGCGGCGTCTACCGGCAAGAAGCTGCCCGGATCATTGGTGTGGGTCGATTCCTTGTCCCAAGCAACGTTGTCGGTAAACAGCTTCCGGGGCGGCGGCGAAACCACACCCGACCACACCCGTTTCACGCCGTCAAAATCCGGCGGACTGGCCGTGGTGATCAGTGCGATACGCAGGTCCGATGATGGTTTGGCAGGTTTGGTGAAAGGGACATCATCAAAGCTCGCCCAGACATAGTCGTTGTCGTAACCAAGGGCACGGTAATATTGGCGCGTTCGCTCCATATATTGAACCGGGGTTTCCGCTACGCTCATGTGGATTCTCCTCGAGACGCTAACTTGGCCGCGCGGCGGGCCGGTATTGAAAAGCCGATGAGGGCCATCAACGCGCCGAGCAGTGGTGCGAATGACAGCATCAGGACGGTCGACCAGCCGAAGGACGACAGCAGCCCGCCCGAAAGGAAGGAGCCGACGGTCATCGTGCCGAAGACCACGAAGTCATTGAGCGACTGGACGCGCGCCTTTTCCTCGGGGCGATGGCACTCCAGAACCATCGCCGACGCGCCGATGAAGCCGAAGTTCCAGCCGATCCCGAGCAGGCTCAGCGTCACCCAGAAATGCACGACATCGATCCCGAGCAGGCCCACCGACGAAGAGGCCGCTATCAGCACCAGCCCGACCGCGACGATCGCGGATGCGCCGAAGCGCGCGATCAGGCGGCCCGTCCAGAAACTCGGGGCGTACATCGCGATGACGTGCCACTGCAGACCGAGATTGGCCGATTCCTGAGGCAGCCCGCAGAGCTTCATCGCCAGCGGGGCTGCGGTCATGAGGAAATTCATGAGCAGGTAGGAGACGACCCCACAGATCACGGCCAGGATAAAGCGCGGCTGCCGGGCAATGACAGCGAGCGGCCTTCCGGCGTTGAGATGCGTTGCAGTCAGCGGAGGAAGCTCAACGCCCGCCAGAATGACCGCGGAGAGCGCGGCAACCGCCGCCTGGCCGACAAACGTCGCAGCAAAGAGATAGGGCGCCCACAGGTTCATGGTGTGCGTCACAAGCTGTGGACCGATCACACCGGCGAACACACCGCCGGCCATCACGGCCGAGAGCGCGCGCGGACGCCGTTCAGGTGCTGCGCAATCGGCTGCCGCAAAGCGGAAAGAGAGCACCACGGCCGCGTAGACGCCGCCAAAGAAGGTCCCTGCGCAGAATAGCGCGAATGACGCGTTGAGTACCGCGAGGAGTGCAATCAAACCCGCGAGGACGCCGCCGACTGCACCGAGCAGGAATGTCGTGCGCCGGCCATAGCGCTGCGCGACAACGCCCGCAGGCAGCGTGCACAGAGCCATGCCGACGACAAAAACCGAGACCGGCAGCGTCGCAAGTGCCTTGGTGGGCGCCAGCATGTCGCCGACCACGGCCCCGGTTGCGTAGACGACCGTGGAATTGGCGCCTGCGAGGGCCTGGGCGACGGCAAGCCTTGCGACATTGCTGCGCTCTCGGCGAATAGCGGTCGGCGGCTCATAGCTGGGAACGGAAAAATTGAAATTCACGCTGCGGCTTGCTCCGCCGTTAGATGTCCGCCGGCGAGACGTCGCCGATCAGACCAGTGGCTGGTCCTCCGGGCCGTGGATCAGCACGTCGGAGTTAAGGAGAAATCGCTGGACTTTTCCTTCTACAGATTGCCAATTTATATCGATGAAACGTCACATTTCGCCAGGGAACGCCGGCTGGAAGACGATCGATGCCCCGCGCGGCCTCGGCTCGCCGAAGCCTTTGATCGTTCGGGTGCAGTCTCTTCCCGCGAAGAGCTACTTCGCCGAACACAGTCACAGCTGGAATCAACTCGTCTACGCGATCTCAGGCGCGCTCACCGTGAACGCGGATGGACGGAGCGTCGTCATTTCTCCGGAACAGGCCGTCTGGCTGCCGGCCGGTACGAAGCATTCGGTCGGCTCCCTGATGGGAGCGGAATTCCGCAGCCTCTGGGTCGCCAATGCTGCCAGCCAAGGCATGACTTCCGGCACGACGGTCATCCATGTGTCCCCGCTCCTGCGGACGCTCATCGTGGAAGCCGCGTCGCTGAAAAGCGAGGATCGTCACTACGCCGCTCGCGTCATCGCACTCATCCTCGATCAGTTGCGGCGGGCGACGCCGATCTCGGCAGCGTTACCTTGGCCCACCCACCCGGGCTTGCTGGCACTCTGTGAAACCCTCTACGCCGATCCCGCGAATCCTCGCCACGCCGAGAGATGGGGGCGTGAGATCGGCATGTCGCCGCGAACCTTGACGCGGCACTTCGAGCGCGAAGTCGGCATGAACCTGCGCGCATGGCGCCAGCGTCTCCGCCTGCTCAAGGCTATCGAATTGTTGGGCAGCGAACTGCCGATCACCGAGATCGCGTTGCGGCTGGGTTACTCATCGGCCTCAGCATTCATATTCATGTTTCGCTCCGAAATGCGCATTAGTCCCCTGCAACATCGACGCAATCTAGGCCACGCGGCCAGCGGAGGGACTTCATCAAGGCGTCGATCCGGACCTCAAGATGCGCCCCACCGGTCGCGCTGACCCTTCAGCCCCAGGGACTCGCTGGAAACCGTAGTTCAGCTCGGAACAGGCAAAATACGGTCGTCCGGACCCCGGGGGAGGCTTGCTAGTGCGCGACTCTCAATGGCGAGGTAGGCGCGGGCCGTCCCTGCCCTGTCATCCAGCGAAAACGACGACCATGATCGATCCCCAGGTCGTCAGCAGAATATTGGAGATCGGATAGGCGGGCGTGTAGCCAAGCACCACCACAGAGCTGCCCGAGCGCTCCTGAATGGCAGCCATCGCGGCCGTGACCGTCTGTGCGCCAGTCAGTGCACCGAGCAAGAGGATCGGGTTCATGCGCAACACGAAATGGCCGAAGCAGAAGCCGACGATCTGCGGCAACAGGGTGACGATCATGCCACCCAGCAGCAGCCCGATGCCCGACTCGCGTATCGCGGAAAGGAAGATCGGCCCGGCATGAATCCCGGTCAGGCCGACGAACGCCGCCAGTCCGAGCGACGTCATCAGGCTGATGGCGCCGTCGGGGATCCGGCCGAAATACGGCAGACGTGTGCGGAGATAGCCGACCAGAAGTCCGGCGAGCAGCGTACCGACGCTGGTGCTCAGCGAGATCGTGACGCCACCAACCGAAAAACTCACGAGAACGCCAAGCAGGCCGCCGAGGAAAATCGCGAGCCCGAGCACCACGAAATCGATCGTGGTGCTCGGCGCAACGATGACGCCGATGCTCTTGGCCGCGTTCTGTACCACGGTCTCAGGACCAACGATGCGAAGCAGATCGCCGCGCTCCAGAACCGTGCCCGCGGCGATCGGCAGCGCTTCATCGCCCCGGCTCACCGAGCGCAGATAAAGGCCGCGCGTCCAGTCTTGTTCCGACGCCTGCTGGAGACTGCTGCCCGCGAGCTTCGCGTTGATCAGGAACACGTCTGCCGAGATCAGCGGAATATCGAGGAGCTCCCGGTCCTCCGCCTCCTCCCCGCGCGGTCCGATCAGTTCGACGATGATCAGGCGCGGCGCCGACAGCGCGATCACGTCGCCTGCCGCGAGCACCGTTGCAGGCTCCGCCTCGAGGACGCGCTCGCCGCGACGGATACGGTGGATGAATACACGTTGCCCGGGCACGCGAGCTTCGGCGGCCGCAACTGTCAGCCCGACGATCGCAGCGTGAGCGTCCAGCCGGTAGGCGCGCAGTTCGAACTTGCGCCAGGCCGACGCGAGGCCGGGCTTGGCGCGCGTGATGCCAAGGGTCTGCTCCAGCTTGAGCGCCTCCGCCTTCAGATCGATTTTCAGCAGCGCCGGAACGACGATCGTGCAGAACGTGATCACGCCGGCATAGCCGAAGATGTAGCAGACCGCATCCGCCACCGCGATGTGCGAGACAAACAGCGCGCGCTGTGCCTCGGACACTGGCAGGGAATTGACCGCGTCGGTCGCCGTACCCATTGCAGCGCTCTGGCTGAGCGCGCCCGACATGAGCCCGGCGGCAAAGCCGGGGTCGAGCCGCAGCACGCGTGCCACGATAATCGCTGCCGCAAGGCCGGTGAGGCTCACGACAACGGCCATCAGCATCGGCTTCAGCCCGTCGCGCTTCATCGCCAGCACGAATTGCGGACCGACCGAATAACCGACCCCGAACAGGAACAGCAGGAACAGGAACGATTTGGTCATGCTTGAGACGGGCACATGCGCGAAATCGCCGACCGCGAGTCCTGCGAACAGCGCGCCCGTCACCGGGCCAAGGCTGAAAGCGCCGATCCTGAAGCTCCCGATCCAGTAGCCCGCCGCGATCACCAGGAACAGCGCGAGCTCCGGATAACGAACGAGAAATTGCGCCAGCCAGGTCAACATCGTCTCAACACGGTCCCGCGCCGCGGCTATGTCATCATCATCACCAGCACCATGCCCCAGATCGTCAGCAGCGTGTTTCCGACCGCGTAGGTGACGGTGTAGCCGAGACCGGGAATCTGGCTCTTCGCGCGGTCGTTGATCATGCCCAGCGAGGCGGTCGTGGTGCGCGCGCCGGAGCAGCATCCGAGCAGGATCGCGTCGTGGAAGCGGAACACGTATTTGCCGACAAACATCGCCAGGATCAGCGGCACGGTGGTCACGACGACGCCCCAGAGGAACAGGCTGAAGCCGAGCTTTTGCAGGCCGGCGACAAATCCCGGGCCCGAGGAGATTCCGACCACGGCAATGAAGACGTTCAGGCCGACCGAGTTCATGAACCACACGGTGGGTGACGGGATGCGGCCGAAGGTCGGATGCACGGACCGGAGCCAGCCGAAGAACAAACCGGAGATCAGCGCACCGCCGGAGGTGGACAGCGTCAGCGGCACGCTTCCGATCTTGTAGACGAACGCGCCGACAAGGGCGCCGATCGCGATGGCGGCGCCGATGAACGCGACGTCGGCAACGTCTGTCGCACGATCCGGCCGGCCCAGCAGCTTCGTGGTGGCGGCGACATCGGACGTGCGGCCGACCAAGGTGAGGATGTCGCCCCGATTGATCTTGGTGTTCGGCAGGATCGGAATCTCGGTCGCGATCGCGCCCCGGGCGATCCTGCGCAGGAATACGCCGCGAGCGCCCGGCTCCTTCGCCAGTTGCTCCAGCGTCTTGCCGTCGACGTCCTTGCTGGTCACGTAGACATCGACGCCTTCGATCGGAACCGCCAGCAGCTCTCGGTCGTCAACCTCCTCGGCCTGCTCGCCGATCAGCTGCACCAGCACATCGCGGCGCCCGGCGACGGCGACGACATCGCCGGCATGAATCACGGTATCGGACGTTGGCTCCACGACCTTTCCGCCCCGCCGAAGCCGGAGGACGAAGACGCGATGATCGGGAATCAACGCCTCAGCCTGCTCGACCGTCTTGCCGACGACCGGCCCACGCTCGCTGACGCGGTAGGCACGCAAATCGAACTGATGCCAGGCCGTGCCCGGGCCGCCCAGCTCCTTCTTGCCGCCATGCTCCTCCTCGTATTTCTTGCATGCGGTCTCGAGATCGATCCCGAGCAGCGCGGGCCCGAGCAGCGCCAGCACGATCGCCGACCCAACCGTGCCGAAAATATAGGTCACGGCATAGGCGACCGGCATGGCATCGAGCAGCTTCTTGGCTTCGTCTGCAGGCAGACCAAGGCGATTGATGGCGTCGGTCGCGAGCCCCATCGACGCGGAAATCGTCTGCGAGCCGGCATAGAGCCCGATGGCCGATCCGACGTCGTAACCGGCGAGCTTGGCGCCGAGATACGCCGACAGCAGACAGAAGACGCAGACCACCGCCGCGAAAACGGCCTGCGGAACGCCGTCCTGCGCGATGCCGCGCACGAACTGCGGTCCGACACCGTAACCGATTGCAAACAGGAACATCAGAAAGAAGAACGGCTTGAGCGGCCCTGAAATGGTGATCCCGATCTGGCCGATGATGACAGCGGCGACCAGTGTCGCGGTGACCGCACCCAGTCCAAGCCCCTTGTAGGTGAAGGAACCGAAATAGTAGCCCAGGGCCAGCGAGAGGAAGATCGCAATTTCGGGATAGGTGCGGAGCGTCTGGAAGAGCCAATCGATCATGATGTCACCCGTTCATGCTGTCCCGGGGCTTCGGCGTGCGCCCGCTTCGATCTCGTGCAGGCATGGCCGAAAAGGGCGAGCAACCGTATCGGCCGACATCAGATGGCGGTTGGCGAGCAGGATGTTGATCTATGTCAACCGCAGCTGCGAGAGCTTTGCGATTTCATGATCTTGCCGACACCACGCGGCCTGCCGCGCACATTGCATCGTGAGCGGCAATCCGTCGCAGCGATCGCATCGCCGGCGCGCGACCGTTGACATAGATCAAGGCTCGTCACCGGCCGCCGATCATGCTGCGCGCGATTGCGCAGGCAACAGAGCCTGTCGCCTCCATTCCAACAGCTTGCATCGCCCCGGGAGTGTCAAATGGCCGATCTACTGACCCTGAAGAAATTCGAGGCGCTGAGCCCCTTCGAGATCAAGGACGAGCTGATCAACCTCGCGAAGAGCAATTCGAAGCGGAGCCAGATGCCTTTCCTGAACGCCGGGCGGGGCAATCCGAACTGGGTGGCGACGACGCCGCGCGAAGGTTTCTTCCTGCTCGGACAGTTCGCCATTACCGAGAGCAAGCGGGTCATGGAGCACCCGGCAGGCATCGGCGGCATGCCTCAGGCAAACGGCATCGCCGGCCGGTTCGAGGCCTGGCTCAAACAGCACAAGGACATGCCGGGCGCGAGCTTCCTGACCGAGATGCTGCCCTTTGCGGTCAAGAAGTTCGGCTTCGACCCGGACGCCTTCGTCCACGAGCTGGTGGATTCGATCATCGGCGACAATTACCCGGTGCCGGACCGCATGCTGGTGCACAACGAGAAGATCGTGCACGAATACCTGATGTGGGCGGTTTGCGGCGAGCCCCGGCCGGCCGGGAAGTTCGACATCTATGCGGTCGAGGGCGGCACGGCGGCGATGTGCTACCTCTTCAAGTCGCTGAAGGCCAACCGCCTGCTGGTGCCTGGCGATACGATCGCGCTGGCGACGCCGATTTTCACGCCCTACATCGAGATGACGCACCTGGAAGACTACGACCTGAAGGTCGTTCAGATCAGGGCTCCGCAAGAAAACAAATTCCAGTTCACCGACGAGGAGATCAAGAAGCTGGAGGATCCGAAGATCAAGGCCTTCTTCGTGGTCAATCCGTCCAACCCTCCGGGGATGGCGTTGAGCAAGGAGACGGTTGCCAAGTTGGCCAATCTGGTCAAGACCAAGCGCCCCGACCTGATGATCCTCACCGACGATGTCTACGGCACCTTCGTGCACGGCTTCCGTTCGCTGCTGGGCGAACTGCCGCACAACACCATCGGCGTCTACTCCTATTCGAAGTATTTCGGCTGCACGGGATGGCGGCTGGGGGCCATCGCCATCAACGAGGACAACATCTTCGACAAGATGATCGCCAAGCTTCCGGACGACGCCGTGAAGGCGCTCGACAAGCGCTACGGGCCGCTCACGCTCGAACCGCGCAAGCTCAAGCTGATCGACCGCATCGTCGCCGACAGCCGCGACGTGGCGCTCAATCACACCGCGGGATTGTCGTTGCCGCAGCAGGTGATGATGAGCCTGTTCTCGCTCGCGGAGATGATGGACGTGAAAAAGGCCTATCAGGCGGCCTGCATGGAGATCGTCAACAAGCGCCTGTGGTCGATGCTCGACGGCCTCGGGCTGGCCGACAAGCTAAGCCCCAATCCGAACTACGATGCCTACTACGCACTGATCGATTTCGAGTTCTGGGCCCGGAAGAACATCGGCGACGATGCGGTTGAATACCTGAAGAAGAATGTCCATCCGCTGGACCTCGCGTTCAGGCTGGCTGAAGCCCACGGGATCGTGCTGTTGAACGGCGGCGGATTCGATGCTCCGGAATGGTCGCTTCGCGTGTCGCTCGCGAACCTCGCTGACGATGTCTATGACGACATCGGACGCGGCGTTCGGACGATCGCCAGAGGCTATCGCGACGCCTACGAGGCAGCGAAGGGCGGCGCCGCAAAGCGCTGACGACGGTGTTTGCCGCGCATCGAGCGTCTGATCCGGCAGCGCTGAAGCAAAGCAAGAGCCCCGGCGATGGTGCCGGGGCTCAAATGACATAGGCTCACGAAGATCAGTATCTCGCGACGACCGGTCCGCCGAACCGATAGTTCAAGCGTATCGTCAAGAGATCCACGTCTTGTCCGATCCGGTTGGCAGCGCCGGCCACGATGGGATTGACGACCGAGAACGTGTTGTTCGCATCGCCCATGAAAAGACGGTCATATTCGAGCCCGACGGACCAGTTCGGAGTGAACCCGTATTCGAAGCCCACGCCGACCGTGCCGCCCCAACGGGTCGATGTCGCCGACGCCACCCCGATTCCACCGACCGTGGTCCAGATGTCATAGCGATTGCTGGTGACCGCGGCACCGCCCTTCACATAGAACAGCGCGGCATCCCAGGCCCAGCCGAGCTGGCCGGTGAAGAGACCCAGTCCGTCGGTCTTCGTTGTCGTCGAGAACCTCGGATCGATCAGGCTGAGGCGCGAGCTCTTCA
>NZ_JAQOSR010000181.1:0-16176 GCF_046718885.1 Bradyrhizobium sp. UFLA01-814
AACGACTCCGATCCTTCTCGCGCTCATTTCGGCAGCCGTGGCGAGTGATCGGCAAGGTTCGGTTCTGGGCCTTGCGCAAGCTTCCCAGCAGATCGCTTCCGCGAGCGGCATCATTGCCGGCGTCGGGGTCACCCAGCTCTTTGGTCTTGAAGCCGCATTCCCGCTCGTGGCCACGCTTTACGCCTTGTCATTTTTGTCGGCTCTCGGCATATGGCTCAAACTGCGCAGCCCACTCAAAGGAAGCCGACCATGACGGAACACCGATCGCTGCTGCATGCCGCGGTGACGGCTCTTGTCCTGATCGCTTTGTTTCCAACAGCAGCATTTGCTGGAGAACCTAGACTAGCACAGACACAAGCGCCGCTTACCCTCACGGATATCGCCGGCCGCCAGGTCACGCTTAACGCGCCCGTCAAACGCATGCTGCTGGGCGAAGGCCGGCAGCTCTATCTCATCGCATCGCTCGAACCCGAAGATCCTCTGGCCCATGTGGTTGCCTGGCGCACCGATCTGATCGCGGCCGACCCGGCCACTTACGCGCAGTACCTCAAAGCTTTTCCCGAGTTGGCGAAGCTCCCTGCCTTCAAGGGCCAGGAGGACAGCCTGATCGATATTGAATCGGCGATCATCCAGAAGCCTGATGTGGTGCTGCTCAATCTTGAAGCCATGCAGGCCAACAAGGACGCCAACTACATCCAGAAGCTTGCGGCACTGAACATACCGGTTGTTTATGTCGATTTTCGCCACCGTCCCCTGGAAAACACCGAGCCAACCATTGGGCTCCTGGGCAGGATCATGGGGCGCGAGGCGCGTGCGGAAGAGATCATCGCATTCCGTCGCCAGGCCATGGCTGCGGTTGCCGACGTCCTTGCCGCCAAACAACCGAAACGCCCCAATGTGTTCGTCGAACGGATCGGTGGTTACTCGCAGGATTGCTGCCTGTCTTTCGGCGCAGAAAATTTCGGCAAATATGTCGAACTCGCCGGCGGCCATAATATCGGCAGCGATATCATTCCTTCGACCTTCGGACAGATCAGCCCCGAACAGGTCATCGTCGCCGATCCCGAGCATGTGGTGGTTACCAGCGCCGACTGGAAAGCCTATGTGCCCGGCGGCCACTGGATTCCGCTCGGACCAGGGGCAGATCCTAAGGTGACGCGCAAGAAGCTCGAGTGGTTCGCTACTCGCGACGCCTATACGGGTATCGCGGCAAAGAAGACGCGGAATTTTCACGGCATTTGGCACCAGTTCTACAACAGCCCATACGAATTTGTTGCCGTCCAACAATTGGCGAAGTGGTTCCACCCCGACCTGTTTGCCGATCTGGACCCCAATGCAACATTTGCCGAATACCATCGTCGCTTCCTGCCCATAGACTACCGGCCCGGCTATAGCATCAGCCTTTCCGACAGCCAGTGATGACAGATATCCATACCAAAGCACTGACCTTAGCCGGACGCGACGCCTATCAAGCGCTCAGCCTCAGGCGTTGGATTGTTCTCCTTGTGCTGGTGGTCGGGGTTTGCATCGCATTGGTCGGCGACCTTTCGACCGGACCGGCCAGCTACGGGCTTGGAGAGGTTGTGCGCACGCTCGTTTTGCCAGCAGAGGCGGATGCGCAGATGCGCGTCATTGTTTGGTCGATCCGCATGCCGTCGGCCCTTATGGGCGTCGTGGTCGGTGTGGCGCTTGCCATCGCCGGCGCTCAGATGCAGACCATCTTGAACAATCCGCTAGCGAGCCCGTTCACGCTGGGCATTTCGGCAGGTGCAAGCTTCGGCGCGGCCCTGGCGCTCGCCTTCGGTGTCGCGCTCCTTCCCATGGCAGGCGACTACATCGTCGCGGCCAATGCTTTCGTCGTGGCCATGGCAACCGCCTTCCTGATCCATTTGGCCAGCCTTCGGCGCGGCGCCTCGATCCAGGTGATCGTGCTTTTGGGCATAGCGCTGGTTTTCAGTTTCAATACGGCTCTCGCGATCCTCCAATATTTCGCTGCCGAGCAGGCGGTCGCGGCCATCGTGTTCTGGACCATGGGCAGCCTCACCAAGGCAACATGGCCCAAGCTCGCCATCACCGCGCTCGTCGTGGCGGTAACCTTGCCGGTCTTTCTGCAGCGCCGCTGGCAGTTGACGGCCTTGCGTCTTGGCGAAGCGCGCGCGGCGAGCTTTGGCATTCCCGTACGGCGCCTGCGGCTCGAAACCCTGATCCTTGTCTCCCTTTTGTCGGCGATCCCGGTCGCGTTTGTCGGCACGATCGGTTTCATCGGTCTCGTAGGTCCGCACATCGCCCGCATGATGGTCGGCGAAGACCAGCGCTTCCTGCTGCCCGCGAGCGCGCTGACTGGCGCGCTGATCATGTCGTTGAGCTCGATCCTGGCCAAGATCGCGGTACCCGGCGCCGTCCTGCCGATCGGCATCGTCACCTCAGCGATCGGATTGCCGGTCTTCCTCTATTTGATTCTGAGAAGCGGAAGAGACATATGGTAGTGCTCAGTACGCATCGCCTCGGCGCCCGTTTCGGATCACGCCAGGTACTACGTGATGTGACGCTTCCGCCCTGTCATGGCGGCGAGGTCGTGGCCGTCATTGGACCGAATGCTGCGGGCAAGTCGACGCTGTTCCGGCGCCTAGCAGCCATTCTTCCGGGGCCTGGCGAGTGCCGGCTGGAAGGTGTGCGCGATGCAGATCGCGCCGTCGCCTACATGCCTCAGGACCAAACGGCAAGCGCAGTGCTGACTGTATTCGAATCCGTCCTTCTTGCGCGCAAGCAGGTCAGCGGCTGGCGTCTGGAAAGGTCCGATCTGGTGGCGGTGGACCAGACGCTGGCAGCACTCGATTTGGGCGATCTTGCCAATGAAATCCTTTCCGAGCTGAGCGGTGGACAGCGCCAGCTCGTCGGGCTTGCCCAATGTCTCGTGCGCGAACCGCAGGTCTTGCTCTTGGACGAGCCAACCAGCGCGCTGGACATGCACCGCCAGCTGGAAGCGATGCGGCAGGTGCGCAGCCTTGCGCGTGACGACGGTATGCTCGTGCTGATCGCGCTGCACCATCTCGACCTGGCACTGAAATTCGCCGACAAGGTCGCCATCCTCTCTGATGGAACGTTGCACGATTTCGGCACGGCGGCTGATGTCCTGACGCCGGAAAACCTTGCCGCAACCTTTCGCATTAGGGCACGTGTCGAATCCTGCTCGCAGGGCAAGCCACATTTGATCGTCGACGACGCGATCTGACGCCCCACGCGTCAGCGGCTGGCCAGCCTCAGGCGTCCGGCGTGATCACTCGTCGAATGGCCCCATCGCGACTGTTCGTATCGGTGGTTGCGCCTCCCGCAACCGCCGATTTCTTGCGATAGCAGCGCATGGGGGCCCAGAAGGGTCCCGTTTGCGCGTTTTGAGCGCCATTTCGCAGACATCGGCTGTTGAGGCTCTGGGATTTGAATCTACTCCCAGGCGATTTTGGAAAGCGACGGATCGGGCGAACGGTGGCTCTCGGGAGTTAGGCTGCCCGGCGGTAAGAAAACAGGCTCTTACGGTGGTGGGTATTGCGATGTAGCGGATCAGTGGCTCGAGCCCCGACGCTTCGGATGCGGCGGTCCGCCAACCACGACGCGCTCTCGCGGTTGGATTTTTCGCTGTCAAGCCTGCGTCGATTTCTGGCGGAATGGTCGACCGGGAAATCCGAGAAGATCCGGATCTTGACCGGCAACCTGACGCGGCTCCGGTAGGCGATGTTCATTGGCGAGCAAGGGCAGCTCCCAGTTAGCATTTGCAGCAAGACGTAGCCGATGCTACATAGTAAAGCAGGTGCGTAATCGCAACTTTTGGAAGGCTTGATTCAATGCAATTGTGCACAATCCCGCGTCGTCGCGTCCTTTCCATCCTGCCGGTGAAGGCGCCGCGGACCGGTGTCCTCGGCGGCATGTCGGTCTTCTTGCTGTCTTCGGCCGGTATAGCGGGGCCCGCCTTCGCACAAAGCGCGTCCGAAGGCGCGGCGATCGCGAGCGCCATCCTGCCTCGCGACCTCAGTCCATGGGGCATGTTCATGCAGGCCGATATCGTCGTGAAGGCCGTGATGATCGGACTTGCCTTTGCCACCCTAGTGACCTACACGGTCTGGCTATCCAAGACGATCGAGCTGTTCAATGCGCGTCGGAACGCGAGACGCGCGCTGCGCGAGCTCGCAGCGGCCAGGAGTGTCGAACACGCGGTACGGGCGGTGCCCCCGGGTCCGGTGGCACGGTTGCTCGACGGCGCTGTTGCGGAGCTGGAGCTCAGCACGGACCGCATGGACAGGGAGGGAATCAAGACACGGATCTCGTCGCGGCTGCAACAGATCGAGGCCGCCGCGAGCCGGCGCAGCGCCTTCGGCACCGGCGTGCTGGCAACTATTGGGGCGACCGGTCCCTTCGTCGGCTTGTTCGGTACGGTCTGGGGCATCATGAACAGCTTCATCGGCATCTCGAAGTCCCAGACCACCAATCTCGCCGTGGTCGCGCCCGGCATCGCCGAGGCGCTGCTGGCGACCGCGCTGGGACTCGTCGCTGCCATTCCGGCGGTGGTGATCTACAACCTCTTTGCCCGTCAGATCGGCTCCTACCGGGCGCTGCTCGGCGAGGGGGCCTCCGAGATCGCGCGGCTCGTCAGCCGCGATCTCGACGGCGGGGCGATCGTCGTCCGGCGGCCCCGGCTCGCCGCGGCGGAGTGATCCGATGGCGGTCAATCTCAATCAGGCTGGCGGCGATCTCGCCGAGGTCAACGACATCAACGTGACGCCGTTCATCGACGTCATGCTCGTGCTGCTCATCATCTTCATGGTGGCAGCGCCGCTCGCGACTGTGGATATTGCAGTCGATCTGCCGGCCTCGAACGCGCAACCGCATCCGCGTCCGGACAAGCCGGTTTATCTTACCGTGAAGCCGGATCTCTCGCTGTCGGTCGGCGACGAGACGGTGAGCCGTGTCGCGCTCGCCGGGGCGCTCGATGCGGCGACCGTTGGGCAGAAGGACAGCCGGATCTTTCTGCGTGCCGACAAGACCGTTCCTTATGGTGAGGTCATGCAGGTCATGAACGGGTTGCGGACGGCTGGCTACCTGAAAGTGGCACTGGTCGGTCTGGAACACTCGACTGCGCCATGACGCTTCTCGCGGCCGAAGATCTCTCGGACCTGAGGCGCTGGACGTTCAGTGGATTTGTCGTGCTGACGCTGTATGGAGCGCTGGCGACATCGCTGGTTGCGTGGCGTCAGCCGGATGAGCTCGAGTCGGCAGAGCCGTCCGGCGCGGTGGTGGTTGACCTTGCGCCAGTGTCCGCTGCGCCCTCAACCACACTGACGGATATCGCACCAGGGCCGGAGCAGACGATGGCGGAGGCTCGGCCCGTGGTGAAGCCGGATGCTACGCCACCCGACGATGCTCCGGAACTGCCGCAGGCCTCCAATCCCGAGGCCGTTGTCGATGCGCCGACCAAGGCGCAGCCCGAAGCCACGCCCGAGCAACAAGCCGCGATGGCCACGTCGACGCCGGCCGCGGTGTCGGAGCGCATCGCACCGGTCGCCGCGGCGCCGATGCAAGGACGGCCGGATCAAAAGAATGCGCAGGCGGTTGCAACCTGGCGTTCGCAGATCCTCGCCCTGGTCGAACGCAACAAGCGATATCCCGATGCCGCGCGCTCGCGGCGCGAGCAGGGGACAACGCAGGTGCGGTTCATGCTGGACCGCAACGGACTGGTGAGTGATGCGCAAGTCACGCAGAGTTCCGGCTCCAGCGCGCTTGACGGAGAGGCCATCGCATTGCTGCAGCGTGCGCAGCCGTTTCCCGCTCCGCCCGAGATGTTTGCGGGCCAAGTGGTGGCCGTGAGGCTGCCGATCCGCTTCACGGTCAAGTAGGATTCTCCAAGCAGGATCGTCTCCCACCGCGTCCGACGGCCGACCGCGATGCGCAGATGGACGGCCTCGTGCGGCGGCAGACGGTCAGTCTCTCGCGGCAAAGCGATCGCCTGGACCGAACCTGTAGTTGACGCCGATGCGCAGCGCATCGGTTCTCACCCGTGCGTCGGAATCGAACGACGTCGCCATGCCGACCGGCAGGTTCGGGATCGCGCGGAATGATCCCAGATCCGTGTGCAGGTACTCGATCCCTCCGGTCCAATTGCCGGTCAATCGGGTCTCGAAACCGGCACCGACCGCCCAGCCAAATCGGAACGTATCCACATTGTAGGGCGTCGTGACGGGAGTGCCGGCGGCGGTAAAGCCCGACACCGATCCTGATGCGGTGACGGTGCCAAACGGAACGCCGGCGGTGAGATAGGCGAGGGCCGCCGGTGTGACCGCGACGCCGATGCGACCGCGAATAGATGCCAGCCAGTCGAGGCGATAGCCAAGGTCGGCCGACATCGGCGCATTGAGCGGGAGCAGCGCCGCATTACAGACCGCGCCGGGACAATTGCTCGCCGAGCGGCCGTGCTGGTCCGCGTAGACGAAATCGCCCTCGATCCCGGCGACGACGCGCCCCACCGTCCAGTCGTAGCCGGCCTGAACGCCGACGCCCGCATGGTCAAGCCGCGCTGTCGGCGTGTTGCCGAACAGCGGCGTTTGCGATGCATTGTCGATGAATCCTGCATATGTCGTGGCCGAGCCCCAGACATAGCCGACATTGCCGCCGGCATAGAACCCGCTCCAGTCCCACGAGGGTGTTGAAGGCGCCTTGCCGAAGAACCCTGTGCCCTGTCCGCGCACGGCGCCAATCGGCGGATTTGCAGGCGCGTCGGCGCCGTACTTGACGTTGAGGAACAGTTTGAAGGTTCGACCCGGCAGAAGGATCTCGTCCTTGTGGAACTGAACCGAGTTGCGGATGTTCGCGTTCAAGAGATTGTCGCCGATCAGACCCGTT
This sequence comes from Bradyrhizobium sp. UFLA01-814, assembly GCF_046718885.1. NCBI lineage: Bacteria > Pseudomonadati > Pseudomonadota > Alphaproteobacteria > Hyphomicrobiales > Nitrobacteraceae > Bradyrhizobium > Bradyrhizobium sp. UFLA01-814. The sequence continues at coordinate 6,889 of NZ_JAQOSR010000181.1, forward strand.
GCGACCTCCACCGGTCCCCACGGTGAGCTCTGCCATCTCTGCCGGTGCTCAATCTGTAGCTTGAGGAGGTCGTAGCCGGCGGTCGGCGTGTCGAACTGAGCAAAGTCGTTCTGCGCGAACGCGTGCAGATAGTGCAGACGGGTGTACCAATCGTCGTTGCGCCAATAGAAGCCGCCGCCGATCCGCATCGGTGGAATGCGCGGCACGTTGGTGCCGTCGGTGAAGGTTGCGCGCACGATATCGAACTGGCCCTCCACGCCGAAGATGCCATCGGAGAGTGGAGAGACGTCCCATTGCCAGGACAATTCGCCACCGCGGAAGATCGCATTGCTCTGCGAGTAGGCGACTTGGATGTAGTCGCCGCTGCCGCCGACGGCGCAGGTTGAAAACCCCGCACCGCAGAAATTGCCCGTCGCCTGGCCATAGATGAAGTTGGCGTAGTAGGTGTAATAGAGGCTGGCATCGAACCGGAAATCGCCGCGGGTCTGCCTCAGGCCGATCTCAGCTGTATTGGCGGTCTCGAGCGTCAGGTCGGGATTGCCGATCTTGAAGGTCTTCTCGGAGTCGTCAGGGCCGCTGGCGAACAATTCGAGCGCGCGTGGGGCCCGCTGGATCCGTTGCAGCGTCAGGCTTGCCTGCAGGTCGGAGGGGAGATCCTTGATCGCTCCGAAGCTGATGCTTGTCGGCAGGAAGTTCGATCGGGCCGGCGAACTGGCCGGATCGTTTGGCGGCGGCAGGTAGGTCGACGGAAATTCGAACGAGGTGCCGGACACTTCGACGGCTTCGATGCGGCCGGCGAGCTGCGTCCGCAGCGTATCGGTGTGCCTTAGCTCCTCGAAGAAGTACGCGGCGGCCGTTGTGGTTTGCGCGGGAAGCAGAATCGCCTGGCCGATGGTGTCGAGGCGCTGGTACGCGCCCTGGGCGCCGACGATGCTCATCAGCGCTCCAAACGGGGTCGAGACCGGCCGAGTTTCGACTTCGAGCTTGCCCTCCGTCTGGCGGTTCTTGAACGTTGCGCCGATGCTCTGGAAATCGCCCAGATTCGTGCTGTTGAGAACGACTTCATCGTGCCGGTAGTCCGAATATCCAAGCCAGTAGCGGACAGCGGCTAAGGCCGCCGTGTCGGGCCGGTATTCGCCCTTGCTGGCGATCTTCGTCTGCTCCAGCTGGTTGTGCTGCTGGGCTTCGGACGTGGCGATGCCCGGAACATAGTAGTCGCTGGTGAAGCGCGAGACCGACAGGCCGGCGTAGCCGCCGTCGAACAGATAGGAGCCGCCGATCGATGCGCCTGCGCTCTGCATAGCCGAGTTCGGTTGCCGCCCGTCGAAGGCCGGCGCGGGAGTGGGAGGGTTGAGATAGGGGTAGCTGGGGACGCGATAGTCCTGGGCACTGCGGCCGTAGACATCGGCATGCACGGCCGCATTGCTGCTTCCGGCGTCCAGCAGCAGGCCGCTCTCCCAGCCACTGTCGACTGAGGTCACGGCGGACCGCAACTCCGCGGCCAATCCTCCGACGGGGGCGGCGGTGGGAATTCGATTGTTGGACGCATCGACGATGCCGCCGACCGCCTGCGATCCGAACCGCAGCGCGGCGGGTCCGCGAAACACCTCGGTCTTCTGCAGCGCCAGCGGATCGATCGGGACGGCGTGATCCTGCGCGATGTCGGAGACATCGACGCTCCCGACGCCGTTCTCCTGGATACGGACCTTGGCGTCCGACAGTCCGCGCAGAACGGGGCGCGACGATTGGGTCGAAAGACCCGCCGACGTCGCTCCGGGTGCGGTGAAGAACAGATTTCCGAAACCCTGGCTCGTGCTCGACTGGATCTGACTGCTCGCCAGGGCCGATGGCGCAAACGGCGGGCTGTTGGAGGTCGCCGTTGAAGGTGGTGCGGCCGGCGCCGACACGGATTGCGAAGCCGGTCGGCCGGCGGATTCGCTGCGGCTCGCCCTGCGCGCTGGCCTAGGCTGGCGTCCTTCGACCGTCACCTGCGGAATCTCCACTTCGGCCGGCGAGCCGGATGACACAGGCGGGGCGGCCGTATTCGATGATTGTGAAGGAGGCGGTGCGGCCGCACTGGCGGGAGTGGATGTCGCCGGAGCGGCGGTCGCGCCTGGCTGTTGGGGGGGCGGCGGGCTTGGCGTCGCGGCCGGCGTCGCTTGTGCAGCGGGCGGAACGGGGGACGCATAGGGTGAGGGTTGTTGGGCGTCTGCGAACCCGTTCAGACAAATCATGCCAATCGACGTCGTGCTCAGAAGAGCCATGCGGGTCACGCGAACATGCATCCTTCAATCCCCAGGGCGCACCGCAAGAAAGACGACGCGGGTCACTTAGTGTCGGCAGCAAAATGTAGCTGATGCTACAAATGAGGAGCTTGGCTACAATGTCAAGGTGGGGCTGTTGCAATTGCGAAGCTGTTGCAAGAAGGCGACAGGACACGGCGACTGCTTGCAATGTCATCGCGGAGAGCCCATGGTCCGATACGTACAGCTACGGATTTTCACATGCGCCCGAAGGCTTCCGCGGATGCCCCGCCATTGCTTCATGCGCTCCCCAGCGAGCAGGCGCAGGCGCGGCGTTTCGGAAAGGCCCGTTCGGCGCGTTCGACGGCTATTCTCGAGGACTATGTCGAGTTGATCGCCGACCTGATCGATTCGACCGGTGAGGCGCGCGCCACCGACATTGCGCGAAGGCTCGGGGTTTCGCATCCGACGGCTATCAACACGATCACGCGGCTGAAGCGGGAAGGCCTGGCGATGGCCCGTCCTTACCGCGGCATTTTCCTGACCGAGAAGGGCGAGGCGCTCGCCAAACGGGTGCGCACGCGCCACCGTCTGGTCCTCGAAATGCTACTCGCGCTCGGCGTGCCCCGGGAGACCGCCGAGGCGGATGCCGAAGGCATCGAGCACCATGTATCGGAGGCCACTCTCAAAGCCTTTTCCGATTTTCTCAGGGGGCCGAGGGTGAAAAGGGCTAGCTGACAAGCCCGTGCCCGGCGACCCCGGCCGGCCGAGCGCATTTCCTTGTTGCAGTGCCCTCAGCTGTCCAAAGAATATCGTCTCTCCCGCTTTTGGAAAGCTGCCGCACCACCCTCAAGTATCCGACAGACCTGCTTCCGCGTACTATGCGTATCTTTGCAATCTTCCAGAGCGCCAGCGGAATACGAAAATGAGGGCAAGCCACCGTTCTCCTTCACGCACTGTGCAACAATGACCTGCTCAGCATCGGTGTTGACGACTAGGTTGGGGTTGTGCGTGATGAGAAGGATTTGACGCCGGAGTTTGGCTTTCCGGAAATAACTTGCCAACAAACTATAGATAGATTCGTTGTCGAGGTTCTCTTCGGGTTGATCGATCAGAAGAGGTCGGGTGTCCTTCTTGTCCATTGCCAGATAAAGAATCAGCAAAACGATACCCTTTGTACCGGGTGAAAGATTTTCGAGCGGGGTGCCGTTGTAGCTTAGTCCATACGTGAGGCTGATGTGATCTGTGGAGTATAGCCAATCGAAAAACTCGACTACCGTATGGCTCGGCTTGAGGTAGTCGCGCACGGTAGCGCCCGCTTCGCCATACGGTTCTAGAAATTTGTTCAAACCTTCGGCTAACTCGGAATGATTACCGGAAGTCCAGGCCCCCACCAAATGTTCATTGGCAGCAGCGGTCATATCGTCGGATGTAGGATAGGGGAGCCTCTTTCTTTGGTTGAATAGACGCGCTCCCTTTTCTATCCAGCCATCAAGATCGACCCTTAGCCGAATCGCGAAGTCCAGATGTCTTTCCTGCTGCTCTCCTAAACTCAGGTGCTGTTGGAGTGGTTCGTAGAGCTTCGCCAGGATTGCGCGCTCTTTCTCCAGCGTGCCAAAATAGGAGTAATACGTAGAGCGACGCTGTGCTCGAAGCGAATTGAGTTGCTCGCTTTCTGGTCCTTCGATCGTCTCGATTTCACTCCGTACACGACGAAGGTCCGTGTCAAGAGCTGCGATTCGGTTCTGAAGCTCGACAATGCGCGTGCGTTTTGCCTCATCGGCGGTTGTGAGTGCGCTAAGCTCCTGTACCCTTGCTTGGTGCGCGTGAAGCGTTCCTGGTGCTGGATTAGTGGGATCACCTTCCACTTGGACTATTGATGCCAGCATGTCGGCCTTCCGCCGGGCGATAGGAGCTGCGGTGTCGCTCGGAAAACTGGGCCTAAACGCACTCCAGTCTTCTTCTGGGATCCCGAGCGCCTTGAGCTCAGCAGCTATCCCGCTCCAGAACCGGTCCATGTTGGCTTGAAACGCAGTGACCTTTTCGGCCAGTTGATCCAGCCTGAGCAACTTCTCTCGCTCAGTTGCAACCGAGTCTATGAGAATAGCCAGTGCATCGCGTTCGATCTGGAGCTCAGCGGCAATTTTCGCCTCCCGCTCGGAGGCGGTGGGCGGAATTTGCGAGATTACTCCCTCCCGCTCCTTCAAGAGGGAGGACTCTTTGGCTCTGCGCTCCGGAATACTCAGTCGTCGACTATATAGGTCACTGATTTGCCGATGTAGGCGACGTAATTCCTCCTGCAGTCTGCGCTGTTCAGCAACGATTCCCGCCGTGCGCTTCTCGCGCAGATCATGAAAATTCGAAGCGTTCAGAGTTTCTGTTGGGCTTAGATACGAGAAAATAACTGCTTCGATCTCTTTGGTCAGTTCTCCGCTGGCTGCATGGTCAGCACACAACCTCTCAACAAATTTCTGGGAGAGATACCGAACCTCGTTCTTGTTAGATGCTGTGCCCTTTGCCGAGACATTAATCGTCGTCTCGCGCCCATCTCCCCAAACGAGTCCGACTGACATTCCCTTAATGTGGGGGCGGGCGCGATCAATGAAGGAATCTTTGTCCGCGTCTTGCCAGCTACCGGCTGCATAAGCAATGAGGTCATTGACAGCTGACTTTCCCATGCCCTTTTGCCCAATTAGGGCAACAAGGCCGGGATTTAAGGAATAAGTCGCCGTTCCGAACCAGTCAGCTCCAGACAGCTTCACCGTGGCAAGGGTGCGAGACTTGTCGTGCAGCGTTGGTGGTTCTTCACCAATCCACACGCGGTCTTCCGGCTCATAAATTACCTGCCGAAGCCCCTCAAAGGTGACGTCTGCTTTGATCCAGCAAAACCGATTTTGGTCCGGTTTGAATAGTTTCTCAAGGCTGTGGGCGTCCGATCCATGGATGCAAGGCTTAGCGCTGCCGTAGAGGTCGACAGCTTCATTTGCATGAGTTTTCCCTAGCCAGTAATCTCTGTCGGCGGGATTCCCAGAGAAAAGCATGTCGGAAAAGCGGTAAAGCTCTTCTCTGAGTGCCCTGAATCCATCATCATGCCGAATGCCGCTGGCGCCGTCATTGCTGCCACCAGCGACCACAACGACCGAGTTGCGTCGTAGCCAGCCCTCAGATTTGAGCCAGGTTCTGAATACTTCAAATTCGATCTTGAATTGGTTGGCGCCCTCGCGTAGCGCAGCCGAATCGCTGGATATCTCTGGCTTGACTGCCTTCCCTAACGCAACCAGCTGCGCGTGTTGACAGGAGTAAGTGCGGTTGTTGAACTCGATCGAAAGCCGGCCCAAAGCATGATCGATTTCGTCCTCGTGATTCGGATCGTCAGGCGATACCAGAAGGTGAATGTTGATCGCGCGCCCATCACGCGTTTTTGGAGTGATCCGAAACTCAACGTTCGGAAACATCAACATAATGTTTGAAAGCCGCCCATCCGCCTTGAATTGCCGCATGCGACGATAGTTTGCGATGCTCATGTAGTCGGTGATGCCGATCGCATGAACCTGATCTTGCCCTTCAAGCGCAGCTAAATAGGGTTCCCAGCCTCCAACGAAGTTGTCAGCAAGAATGCACCCGGAGTATGAATGTGGGGATCCCACCTTCTCCAGATCGAGCCGATTTCGAAAGTCAAGTTACGCCCCCAATGTTACGCGGCACGAATTCCAACAGCCGCGGCAGAAATAAACTAGACGGACTTGCAGCTGCAAGTAGAAATGATTGTTTGTCAAAATAGCGCGAAAGACAGTTGTGCCGTCTCCAACCTAGGCAAGCAGAGTTGATTCTAAGCGCTATATTTCAGCTGACCTGCTGCTCGGCTTCGCTTGAATCCTCCAATAAGGGTAAATCGAGGCTTGGAATCTCCGGCATTGCCTTACCAGCGATCGCCTGTAAATCTCCGACCATTCCAACCGTGGACTCAACAACAGCAACGATCTGAGTTTCGCGTTTCGCCCATTGCCGGCCCATGAACTTTCGCTCTTTGTCGAGGTCTTCGCGCATGTCGTTGAACTTTTCGACGACAGCTTCCACCCGCTGCCGAAATTTCATGCCAGTCAGATACTGATAAACCTTCTCCATCTTAGTCTGTTGCCCTTGCTGGGCCGCGCGCGAGCTCCTAACCTCGATGAGGGTCTGACGGAGCGCAATGGCAACCGGTATCGCGTAACGGGGATGGGCAACCCACACGCCGTCGACCAGATCGAAATGCTCGACGTGCTTTGGAAGCGCGTGAGAAATAATGAGTGCGACGTCTGCGCCGCAGCGGCGCTGATCGTCACGTAGCTTACCTAACCAACCATCGCTCCAGGCTTTCGTGCGCTTGGATTCCCAAAGAATGATGCCCGCAGACTGTCCGACCAACCCATTGACCTGCTGTACGACGTCGGCCCCCAATTCACCTTTGGCGACAGGTTCGATAAGATCTGCGGGAAACCGCCCGCGCAGGAGCTGTTCTAGCTCAAGCTCGAGCACCTCGCCTTGGGATTGCTGCGACCCTTGCTCGGCCTTGCGCTTCAGCTCCTCAATTGTGCGCGACATCGATTCGATCGTCTGATCTTTCTCGAGCACTTTCAGCCGCGTTGCCTCATCAGCCTCCTGTCTCGCCTTGGCGCGAATGACTTCAATGGACGCCTGAACCCGTTTCTCGATCGTGAGTTCAAGTTCTCGTTTCTCCTCGTCGAGCGCTCGCTGCTTGCGAATCAGCTCCGCCTGCTGCTGCTGCGCCTCGGCGAGTTTGGCGTTGTTGGCCGCAAGGCTCTGACGAAGCTCAGCCGCCTCTGCCTCTCGGGCCTGCAGTTCGGCCGCTGCGGCCTCGCGGGCCTTTTTGGCTTCCGTCGCGACCAGCGAGGTACGCTCGGCTGAAAGTCGCTTCGCCACCTGATCTTCGATCTGCTCGCGCGCCCTCGCAAGCTGTTCACGCTCTAGGCGCAACGCTTCCGTCTTCCGTAAGACCTCTTCATCCTTGTTGGCTAGCAGCGCCTGGAAGTGCTTGCGCGTTTCTTCAAGGAGCGGAGCCGCAAGCGATTCCGTCAGCTTAATCTCATTCCTGCAGTGCGGGCATTGGAGCGTAGGCTCATGCGCGACGGCGGCCATGGTTGCTGCGAACTTCATGAATCCTCTTGTGCTGTGTCGGCTGCATTAGGCGCTTGTCACGTAAGTGGCCCGATTTTATCGTGATCTCCACGCTCCAGCGATCGCATGGAGCACCTGCATCAGCTTTTCCACTGAAACCAGCTCGAACATGTTTGGCCTGCATTTCCCCCGGCGGTCTGCGCACGAGCTGGACCGCTCGAAATGGGAGGTGACGTTGGCATACCACAGCGTTTCCGAGGCCGAGCGAAACGGAACCTGTGCCCTCTACCCAGCGGCTGTCACGGCGGCTTCGAAGCGTTCGCGTGTGGAAGCTGCGAGACGTCCCAAGCCGAAGTGGTCCTGCATGCCGCGGATGATGTCCTCATCGTTTTCGAGGCCGCTGCTCCGCAGCATTCGGGCAAGTCCTGCTAATTCTGGGAGCGGAATATCGCCGTGATCCCGTCCGCCGGCGCTTCGATAAGGCGCGTTGTCCGTGCCATCCTGCGGCCATATGATCTGCCGTTCCCCGTCCTTGGTCGTCGGAAAGCGATCGCGGCCGAGCGATGCCGCGACGATTTTCTGCACGGTCTCGCCCGAGCGCAGGAAGCCATGCGTGCGGGCGATGCGTTCAACGAGGACATCGAAGTAGATAGGGCCCTCGATCGCGACGACGTAGTCAACCATGCTACGCAATGTGCCGCGGTAGCCGACGTCATAGAAACGCTCTCGGTCGGGTGTGGCAACGCTAGCAGGATCAGCCTTGACATACGTGGCCGGAGTTTGAGCCGTCTCGCGCCGTTCGTTTACCGGTCCTCGCGCGTAGACTTTTGTTTGCTCGACCGGCTGTCTGTCGTCGTTTGCCGATTCAGGCGTGACTTCGGCCTGCTCCGTTTCGTCCTGCGTCTCTGCGCTTGAGGTTTCGGCATCAACGGGCAGGTCGGGGCCGTCTGCAGATGGGGTTGCCTCCAGTGGAGACGCAGGTTCATCATCTACGTCGACGATCGGACGAGAAGCGCGCTCGGCCTCGAGATCAGCCACTAGCCTAGTGTGAAGCTTTTCAGCGGCGGCGGATGAATCCATCCACCATTCGGTGCTCCAGATTCGTCGGATCCGCCAGCCAAGGTCGGTGAGCACCATCTCGCGCAGGCGGTCGCGATCGCGCGCGGTTGCAGACCGGTGATAGGCCGCTCCGTCGCATTCGACGCCTGCGAGGTAGCGCCCCGGAAAGTCCGGATGCACGATGCCGAGGTCGATCCGGAAGAACGAGACGCCTACTTGGGGGTGCACTTCCCAACCCTTCTCTTGAAGGGCCCGCATCACAGCGTCCTCGAACGGCGATTCCGTGTCGCGCCCGGTTGGCGAGAAGGCTTCGGCGATGGCGCGTGCGCCGTTCGCGGCGAACTCGAGAAAGTGCTTGAAGTCGACCACGCCCTTGGCGCTCGTGCGTCCCAGGTCAATCTGCTCCGGCCGCAATGTCGCGAACACCAAAAGTTCGCGTCGGGCGCGGGTAACGGCAACGTTGAGGCGGCGGTGGCCGCCCTCGCTGTTCAGCGAAGAGATCTGAGCTGTGACCCGTCCGGTCTTGTCTGGCCCGACGGCGACCGAGAAAATGATTACGTCACGTTCATCGCCCTGCACGTTCTCGATATTCTTGACGAGGATCGGCTCCCTGGTCTGGTTGCGGTCGAAATGCGGCTCCAGCGACGGGTCGGCACGGCGGGCCTGATCGAGCAAGTTCTCGATCAGACGCTGCTGTTCGCCGTTAAATGTGACGACGCCGATCGAATGGGTAGATGTCCTCATGCGCCGGACAACCTCGGCCACGACGGCCTCGGCCTCCTTCCGGTTCACCTTGGCGCCGCCCCGCTCGTATACGCCTCCATCTACATGAACGTAGCGCACGGCGGTATCGCGAGTCACGGGAGAG
>NZ_JAQOSR010000182.1:0-16167 GCF_046718885.1 Bradyrhizobium sp. UFLA01-814
GGCGGATCTCAGGGCGAGATTCGGTGACGATATCGCTATGGCCGCCGAAAGCGAGATCGATCGGCTGTTCACGGACTGTGCGCACGGAGCGGTTCCCGCCGCCGGCAGCTGCTACGGGCTCGACGTTATCGTTGATGACAGCATCCGGATGCAGCCCGAGATCTATATCGAAGCTGGCGATCATGAGACGTTGCTTCATCTCGGTCGTGCGCAATTCGCACGCCTGACCGCCGGTTCTCTGCATGGCAGCTTCAGTGCGCACGACTGAGGCGACATGACAGCGGGACCATCTGTCGGTGCGCCCCGACCGGAGCATGATCCGGGAGGGTGCGAAGTGTCTCTCTCCCGAGACAAGGGAGGAACGCGTTTGCGCGGAGATCATGCTCAAGCAAGGGGCTCATGCGCGATGACGATCCGACCCGGTTTCATCGCGTCTTAAGGCGCGGCACGCATGCGGTCGCGTCAACTCTGTTGTATATTTGCGAACGAGGGGGCTGCTGCCTTGGACGGGAGGTCCTCCATGAAAGTCAAGGACGTGATGCACAAGGGCGTCGATTGGGTAAGCCCCGACACGCCAATCACCGAAATCGCGAAATTGATGCAAGGCCACGACATCGGCTGCATTCCGATCGGGCAAGACGATCGTCTGATCGGGATGGTGACGGATCGCGACCTCGTCTGCAAAGGTCTTGCGAGCAAGGACTTCAACTCTGCGCGTACCACGGCGCGGGATGTGATGACCGAAGGCATCCACTGCTGCCGCGAAGACGACGATCTGGCGAAAGCGGTGCACCACATGGAAACGCTGAAGGTCCGCAGGCTGCCTGTGATCAACAAGAGTAAACGGATGGTCGGCATGGTCAGCCTGGGGGATATAGGCCAGTTTGCCGGTGCCGATCTCGTGTCCCAATGCATGAAGAGCGTGTCTGCTCATCATTGAAGCGAGGCCGGTCTGCGGGAATCCGGCAGACCGGCCAGTATCATGATCAACCGGGAAGGCAAGCGGTGCCGGCTGTCTCACAGGCATCGGCCCGAAGCTGGACGGCGATCGGCACCGTTCGATCGCCATCCGATCTGTCGAGGGGCGGATCGCACAACGATCCGCCCGACGTCGCGTTATCGCCCGGGCAATCAACCCAGGTGATGAACTTTCTGCAAGCCGTAAACCGGCGTCGCGATGCCCTCCATCCGCGCCTTCAGTTGCAGCGCCAGATATTGGGAGTAATGCCGCGACTGGTGCAGGTTGCCGCCGTGGAACCACAGCGCTTGCTGCTGGGTCGGCTTCCACATGTTGCGCTGCTCGCCCTCCCACGGGCCGGGGTCCTTTGTGGTCTCGGATCCAAGACCCCAGACCTTTCCGACCTTGTCGGCGACGTCCTTCGAGATCAGGTCGGCGGCCCAACCGTTCATCGAGCCATAGCCGGTGGCATAGACGACGAGATCGGCGGGGAGTTCGCTGCCGTCCACGAACCTGACGCCGGTTTCGGTCAGTTCCCGCACCGCCGCGCCCTTGCCGCTCTTGAGCTTGATCGAACCATCGATCACGAGATCGCAGGCGCCGACGTCGATGTAATAGCCCGAGCCGCGGCGCAGGTACTTCATGAACAGGCCCGAGCCGTCGTCGCCCCAGTCATGCATGAAGCCGACTTTCTCCAGCGCGGCGTAGAAATCCTTGTCGCGCTCGCGCATCTGTTCATAGAGCGGGATCTGGAATTCGTGCATGATCTTGTAGGGTAGCGAGGCGAAGATCAGGTCGGCCTTGCGTGTGGTCACTCCGCTCGCGACCGCCTGCTCCGAATAGAGCGCGCCGAGCCCGATATCCATCAGCGTGTCGGACTTCACGATATGCGTGGATGAGCGCTGCACCATGGTGACGTCGGCACCACCTTCCCACAGCGCCGCGCAAATATCGTGGGCGGAGTTGTTCGAGCCGATCACCACCACCTTCTTGCCGCGATATTTCTCCGGCCCCGGGTGGGTCGAGGAATGCTGCTGCTCACCCTTGAAGATGTCCTGCCCCTTGTAGGTGGGCCAGTTCGCCTTGCCCGACATGCCGGTCGCCAGCACGAGCTGCTTCGGCTTGAGCGTGATCTCCTTGCCGTCGCGCTCGACCACGACGGTCCATTCCCCGGCCTTCTCGTCATACTTGGCGGACTTCGCCGTGGTCGAGCTCCAGTAGTTGAGCTCCATCACCTTCGTATACATCTCCAGCCAGTCGCCGATCTTGTCCTTCGGCGCGAACACCGGCCAGTTTTTCGGGAAGTCGATATAGGGCAGATGGTCGTACCAGACCGGATCGTGCAGACAGAGCGACTTGTATCGTTTGCGCCAGGAATCGCCGGCGCGTTCGTTCTTCTCGATGATGATGGTCGGCACATTCAGTTGCCGCAGCCGCGCGCCAAGCGCGATGCCGCCCTGCCCACCGCCGATGATCAGCGTATAGGGTTGTTTTGCATGACCCAGCTCGGTGATTTCCTGGTCACGTTCCTCGCGCCAGCTCTTACGGTCCTTGCCATGGCCGTGCTTGGCGCCGAGCGGTCGGGTGAAGCCGGATTTCTCCTCATGTCCCTTGAGCTCGGCCATGGTGGTGAGCAAGGTCCAGATGCGTCCATCCTTCATGCGCAGGTGACCATAGCCGCGCGCGACATCGGTCTCGAACTCGATCCAGCTCTCGATGATGCCGCCGGCCTCGCTGGCAGCTTCGCCATCGGCAATGCGCCATCCCGACGGTTTGCTGTCCGCAAGCCGCGCCTTCAGCATGTCGCGAATCTGATCCTTGCCTTCCATGGTTTTGATGTTCCAGGTGAAGGTGACCAGATCGCGCCAGTAGCAATCGGTCTGGAACAGCGCGATCGCGCGTTCGATGTCACCCGACGACAACGCGGCGTTGAACTCGTCGAGCAGCGCGGTGATCTTTCCGTCCGGGGCCTTCGTGAGCATGTTTCATTCTCCCATATGCCGGCGTCGGATCGCCTTTGCGTCGTGGTTCCGGCGCGTTCGTTAGCGAGGTCGAATCTTGCCTCGACCACCATGTCAGCAAGCTTCATGCCACTGCGGCGCATCTCGAAAAACGCTCGGCATTTCCTCGCGTTAACTGCCGGCGTCAGGCCGCCTCACTTGTTGCGCCATGCAACAGGTGTTGCACGCAACAAACTTGATCGGCGGCACAATCCGAGTGACACTCGAAGCAACAACGAGCGGGGAAACATCCAGGAGCATCAGCCGTGACGACGGAGCGGGCTGCGCACATTGACGAGCTGGTTCGCGTTGCGGTCGGCCAGACCAGCGCGCGTGATGCAATCATCCATCAGTCGTGGGTACGATGCGTCTCCGAACACAAGCTCGATCCGTTGGTCTTGCGCGACGCTCGTATCGTGACATCCGGGCGGCTGCGCGAGCACCGCGACGCCATGGACGAATTCCTCCACACGGCGCGCTTCGGCGTCGAGATGCTGTATCGCCAGATCGCCGGACTCGGCTACGTGCTGCTGCTCACCGATGCCAGGGGCATCACGGTGGATTTCATCGGCGACCCGACATTCAACAACACGCTTCGCAAGGCCGGCCTCTATCTCGGCGCCGACTGGAACGAGCCGCATGCCGGCACTTGCGCCGTCGGCACCTGCATCGCGACCGAAGAAGCCCTGACGGTGCATCAATCCGACCATTTCGACGCCACCCATATTCCGCTGACCTGCACGGCCGCGCCGGTCTTTGATCCCAGCGGCAAGCTCGCTGCGGTCCTGGATATCTCCGCGCTGCGCTCGCCGGAACCGAAGGCCAGCCAGTTCCTGGCGCTGCAACTGGTCAAGTCGTTCGCTCACAAGATCGAGAATGCGAACCTGCTGAACCGTTTCCGGCAGGAATGGATCATCAAGCTGTCCGGCTCCGCGGAATTCGCCGATGTCGATCCGGACTATGTGATGGCCGTCGACAGCAGCGGCCGCATCATCGGCTTCAACAATCGCGCAAGGCAGCTGCTCGCCCGAGAACTGGCCAAGCGTCCGGACCTTCGCCTGCGGGCCGACGGCTTCGGCGTGTCCGACATCTTCGAATGCACCATCGACGATCTGCCGCGCTTCGCCCATTCGCGCCCCACCGGCCAGCGCACGCTGCGGCTTGCCAACAGCGGCGCGACGCTGTTCGCACAGACCTTGCCGCCCCCGAACAAGCTGGCGGCGCCGGCCTCCTCCCGCAGCGAGTCGGGGCTTCCGGCGCCGTTGCGCCACCTGTTCCGCGGCGATCCCGCCATGCACCACGTGGTGACGCGCGCCGCCAAGCTCATCAATACCCAGATGGGCCTGCTCATCACCGGCGAAACCGGCACTGGCAAGGAGCACCTGACGAAGGCGCTGCATTCGGTCAGTGCGCGTGCAGGCAGACCTTTCGTCGCGGTCAACTGTGCCGCGCTGCCGGAAAGCCTGATCGAGAGCGAGCTGTTTGGCCACGAGGCGGGCGCCTTCACCGGTGCGGCGGCCAAGGGCAAGAAGGGTCTCGTGCTCGAGGCCGACGGCGGCACCCTGTTCCTCGACGAGATCGGCGACATGCCGATCTCGTCGCAGACGCGCCTGTTGCGCGTGCTGGCCGAACGCGAGGTGACACCGGTCGGCCGCACCCGGCCGGTCCCGCTCAATGTCCGCGTCATCGCTGCCACCCATCGCGACCTCGTCGCGCTGGTGAAGGCGGGGCAGTTCCGCGAAGATCTCTATTTCCGCCTCAACGGCGCGGTGCTTGCGCTGCCTCCGCTGCGTCAGCGCACCGATATCGAGTGGCTGATCGATCAATCCCTGCATCGGCTTTCGATGGAGCACCAGGCCAACTATGCGCTGACGGCAAGCGCGCGCAGCGCGCTGCTCAAGTACCAATGGCCTGGCAATATCCGCGAGTTGATCAACGCGCTCGATCATGGCTGCGCGCTGTCGACCGACGGCACGATCGATCTTGCCGATCTGCCGGACCGGATCGCTCAGCCCTTGCGTGAGGACAGCTCCGGAAAGCCGGTACGAGGCGGAACGGCAACGTCACGGCAAGCCGATGCGCTATTGACGGCGTTGCGCAACAATCGCTGGAATGTCTCACGGGTGGCACGCGAACGCGGGGTCGATCGCTCGACTATCCATCGCCAGATTCTCCGCTTCGGCATCACGATGCCGAAAGACCTGACCTGACCTCAGGCGCTGCCCGCCGTCGCTGACCGCCCTGGTCAGATACGATGTCCCTGCCGAACGGTGGCTGGCTGAATGGTGGAAAATCGGCACACTATTCAGAACAAAACCACGAACCCATACATAATTGAAATTGCACGTGATTTTTCCCGCCCCAGGCGTTCGACCGCCGTCGCCGCCGACTTCGGCCCAGCCGCTGTCGCAAGCGAAAATTCGGCACGCCTCACGACAGCGTGCGCCGCTCGCTGCGGGATCGTAGTATTGTCGTCGGCAGCCGTCGAAGCTAGGATTTCGCGTAGCATTCGATCGCGACGCACGAAGAGATGCACTCCAGAATCAAGCGGATGGTCGCGGCTGCGATCGGACGGCACGGCAAATGGAGGACATTATGGCGTGGCGTGACGACAAGGCCCGGGCAGCCCTGATCCGCGATGCAGCGGGCAGCGTGCCAGCGGGCAAGAGCCCCCGGGCCTTTGCCGAGCCCTTGTTCGGCTACACCAATATCGAGGATCTCGCCAATTACGATGCCGCCTCGCTTGCCCAACTGGCGGAGCAAGCCTGGGAGCACGTGCAGCGGCGCACGGCCGGCAGCGCCGATATCCGCGTCGTCAATCCGACGTTGCCGAACGGGCGCGAGATTTCCGTGCTCGAAATTCTCAACGACAACATGCCTTTCCTGTTCGATTCCACCATGGCGGAGCTCGCCGAGCAGGGCCTCGAGGTCACCCTGGTCGCTCACCCGATCATCGCCGTGGAGCGCGATGAAGGGGGCAAGCTGCTGCGATTCTACGGGGAAGCACTGCCGGACGGAGCAAAGGGCGCGCGCGAAAGCCTGATTCATCTCCACATCACCCGCCTGGATGCGGATTCCGATCGCCAGAAGCTGATCGACGGCCTGACCAGGACGTTGAACAATGTCCGCGCCTGCGTTGCCGACTGGCGCGTCATGCGTGACAGTGTCGAGGAAGCGATCAAGACGTTCTCTTCCAATCCGCCGCCGCTGCCGATCGACGAACTCGCCGAAGCCAATCAGTTCCTGCAATGGCTCTGCGCGGACAATTTCACTTTCCTCGGCGTGCGCAAATATCGCTTCTCGCCCGACAGCGACGCGTCGGACGACATTACAACCGGCGAAGGCCTCGGCATCCTGCGCGATCCGGACGTGAAGGTCCTGCGCCGAGGCAGCGAAATGGTGGTGATGACGCCGGAAATCCGCGAGTTCATGCACGAGCCGACCCTGCTGATCGTCATCAAAGCCAATGTCTCCAGCCGCGTCCATCGCCGTACCCGGATGGATTATGTGGGCATCAAACTCTACTCGCCCGACGGCCGGCTCGAAGGTGAGTTGCGCGTCGTCGGCCTTTTCACCTCGGGCGCCTATACTCGCTCGGTACGGCAGATCCCTTATGTCCGCCACAAGGTTTCGCGGGTGCTGCAGCGCGCCGGCTTCGACCCGAACGGCCATTCCGGCAAGGCGCTGATGCATATTCTCGAAGATTATCCGCGCGACGAGCTGTTCCAGATCGACGTCGACACGCTCTACAACTTCGTCATCGAGATCCTGATCCTCTACGAGCGTCCGCGCGTCCGGGCGCTGCCGCGGGTCGACAAGTTCGATCGCTTTGTCTCCATCCTCACCTTCATTCCGCGCGACAAATACGACACCGACGTCCGCACGCGCGTCGGAGCCTTTTTAGCGCAGGTCTACAAAGGGAAGCTGTCCGCTTCCTACGTATCATTCCCTGAAGGGGCGCTTGCGCGCGTCCACTTCATCATCGGACGCTATGAAGGCAAAACGCCCGTCGTCGACCGCGCCCTGCTCGAAGCCGGGATCAGCGCCATTGCCGCGACCTGGGCCGACAAGCTGAAGGCCGCGCTCACCGCGTCGACCGACGGCATGCGGGCGCGCATGCTCACCAACCGATATGCCCAGGCGTTCAGCGGCGGCTATACCGAGGTGTTCAGCGCGGAACAGGCGATCGCCGATATCACGACCGTCGAAAAGCTGACGCCGGCCCGCCCGGTAACGATTTCGGTTTACCGCATCGAAGGCGACGATCCGAGGCGCTTCGGCCTTAAGGTGTTTTCGGACGCCGTGCCGCTGTCGTTGTCCTACCGCGTGCCGGTGATCGAAAATCACGGCCTGCGCGTGGTCAACGAACGCACCTATCAGATCGTGCCCGGCACCAGGCCTGCGCCGGTCTGGCTGCACGACATGACGATCGAGACCAGCGACGGCCAGCCCATCGAGATCAACCCGGAATTCAGCCATCGCCTGGAAGCCTCGATCATGGCGGTGGTGACCGATCGCGCCGAATCCGACGGATATAACGGCCTGATCCTGCGCACCGCCCTAAGCTGGCGGGAAGTCTCGACCATCCGGGCGCTGTCGCGTTATCTCCACCAGATCCGCGCTCCGTTCACCCAGGATTACATGTGGGAGACCTTGCGCAAGAACGCCGCGATCACGGCCAGCCTGGTCGCGATGTTCCAGACCCGCCTCGATCCGCGCCTCGCCTTGACGGACGCCGAGCGCGCGGCGCGCGAGGCGGCTTTGCTTGCCGAGATCGAGGAACAGCTCAAATCCGTCGCCTCGCTCGATGAAGACCGCATCCTGCGCCGCTTCACCAATCTGGTGCAGGCTACCGTTCGCACCAATCTGTGGCAGATCGGCGAGGATGGACATCCGCGTCCGGTGATCTCCTTCAAGTTCGAGGCGCGCCGGATCGACGACTTGCCCGCTCCACGACCGCTCTACGAGATCTTCGTCTATTCCCCTCGCGTCGAAGGTATTCACCTGCGGTTCGGCAAGGTTGCGCGCGGTGGCTTGCGCTGGTCCGACCGGCCGCAGGATTTCCGCACCGAGATCCTCGGCCTGGTGAAAGCGCAGCAGGTCAAGAACGCCGTGATCGTGCCGGTCGGTGCCAAGGGCGGCTTCGTGCCCAAGCGCCTGCCGCCGCCTTCCAAGCGCGACGCCTGGCTCGCGGAGGGCACCGAAAGCTATCGCATCTTCGTTCGCTCGCTGCTCGAACTCACCGACAATCTCGACGGCGACATCGTCGTGCCGCCCGAATCCACCGTACGCCACGACGGCGACGATCCCTATCTCGTCGTTGCCGCCGACAAGGGCACCGCCACCTTCTCCGACGTCGCCAACGCGATTTCGGCCGAGAAGAACCATTGGCTCGGCGATGCCTTCGCATCCGGCGGCAGCCAGGGTTACGACCACAAGAAGATGGGGATCACGGCGCGTGGCGCCTGGGCGGCGGTCAAGCGCCACTTCCGCGAGCTCGGCACCGACATTCAGACCATGCCGTTCACCGCGGTCGGCGTCGGCGACATGTCGGGCGACGTTTTCGGCAATGGCATGCTACTCTCGCCGGCGACACGGCTTGTGGCGGCTTTCGATCATCGCGACATCTTCATCGATCCTTCGCCCGATCCATCGACCAGCTTCGCCGAGCGCAAGCGCCTGTTCGATCTGCCGCGATCGAGCTGGCAGGACTACGACAAGTCGCTGATCTCGCAGGGCGGCGGCGTGTTCTCGCGCTCGCTCAAGGCGATCCCGCTTGCGCCGGAAGTGCGCACGCTGCTCGATCTCGACAAGCCGCAAGCCACGCCTTTCGAGGTGATGACGGCGATCCTGAAGGCTCGCGCGGACCTGTTGTGGTTTGGCGGCATCGGCACCTATGTCCGCTCCTCCGGGGAAAGCGACGATCAGGTTGGGGACCGCGCCAACGATCCGATCCGCATCGCGGGTGGCGACGTGCGCGCCCGGGTGATCGGCGAAGGGGCCAACCTCGGCGTTACCCAGCGCGGCCGCATCGAAGCGGCGCAGAAGGGCGTCAAGCTCAACACCGACGCCATCGACAATTCGGCCGGCGTGAACACGTCCGACGTCGAGGTCAACATCAAGATCGCGCTGGCGCGCCCCGAGCGCGAGGGGCGCCTCAGTCCCACTGACCGCAACAGCCTGCTTGCCGCGATGACCGACGAGGTCGGCGCGCTGGTGCTGCGCAACAACTATCTGCAGACGCTGGCGCTCTCGCTGGCCGAGCGCAAGGGTGTGGCCGAGACCGGCTTCCTCACCCGCCTGATGCAGTCGCTCGAACAGCGCGGCTTGCTCAGCCGCGCTGTGGAGTTCTTGCCCGACGACGCCGCGCTCACCGAGCGCACACGGCGCGGCCAGTCCCTCGCGCGGCCCGAGCTTGCCGTGCTGCTCGCCTACGCCAAGCTGACCCTCTACGATGACCTGCTCGTCACCAGCGTGCCCGATGACCCCTATCTTGCCCGCGAACTATCCCAGTATTTTCCGCGCGAAGTTCAGGACAAATTCCCGACCGCGGCCGGATTGCATCGCCTGCGGCGGGAGATCATCGCGACCAGTCTCGCCAATGCGGTGATCAATCGCGGCGGCCCGGCCTGTGTCGTGCGCCTGATCGACGAGACCGACGCCGATATCCCGACCATCGTCATGGCCTATGTGGCGGTCGATGAAAGCTTCGGCCTGAAGTGGCTCAATGACGCGATCGACGCGCTCGACGCCTGCATCGACGGGCAGCTGCAGCTGTCCCTCTACGCTTCAGTGCAGGACCTCCTGCTCTCCCGCATGGTCTGGTACGTGCGCAATGTCGATTTCAAGGACGGGCTGGAGGCCGTCGTCGCGCGCTTCGGCCCGGCGATCCGCCAGATCGTCGCCGGGCTCGACACTGCCTTGCCGCCGGACTTGCAAGCCGCGCGCGTCAAGCGGCGGCAGGAACTCGCCGACGCCGGTGTCCCGGCCGGCCTCGCCGGCGAGCTCGCCGATCTTGATGCTTTGGTCTCGGCTCCCGACATCGTGACGGTTGCCGAGCGCACCACGCGCCCCATCGGCGATGCCGCCGCGACCTTCTACGCCGCCGAGGCGAATTTCCGTCTCGACCGCATCATCGCCGCCGCACGCAGTGTGCCGGCCAACGATTATTTCGAACGCATGGCCATCGATCGCGCCGTCGAGCAGATCGCCGGCGCCGAAAGGAGACTGGCCGCCGATATGCTGGCGACCGGCCAGTCTGGCCAGCAGGCCGTCGAGACCTGGCTCGCGGCTCACCCCGAGGCGACGCGTATCCGCCGCTCGGTCGAGGAGATCGCTGCCAGCGGCCTGACCCTTGCCAAGCTGACGGTGGCGGCGAACCTGCTGGGGGACCTGGTCAAGGCCTGAGGGCGTGCGAGGAGCGATGTGAGAAGCGCAATGCTGGCGCAGGTCGTTAGCCGGCAAACGGAGGAATCCAATGATCCACGCCACTTGTCATACCGCCGACAATGTTCGCTGCATCGAGTTCGATGCCACACCATGGTTCAGCGAGGCTGACGCTCCGAGCATTATCGATTTGGCCCAACGAGGATGGACCAGCACTGCGATTGCAGATTCCCTCGAGCGCAGGCAAGGATACGAACGTCTGCACGACCTCGTTGAGTATGCGGCGAAGCGACTGCAACTGGAATCTCTGGAGGACCCAACTTGGGAAACCTTCGAGTGTGTCGTCGATGGACCCGAGGCCGTCGCCTGGCTCGAGAAAAACCGGCCCAACGTTGTGGCAAGAATCCCTTAAAGCCGCGGGAAGCGCGGCAAAGGCCACAATTGATCGGCGGCAAACGACGAGGAAATGGCGCACCCGACACGATTCGAACGTGTGACCTTTGCCTTCGGAGCAAGATAACGTACTCATCCGAAAAGTACGATAGGGCGCGCTATTATGCGCTATCCAGCTGAAGCGTCTGGGTATTCTCAACAACAGAAGCGACGTTCCTATCCGAAACCCCGCGCCGATTTTCTCCCGCCTGCTTACGCGTTGCTTACTTGGGAGATCGCGCCCAGAACGAAGGAACGTTATGGTCAAGATCACAAAGAGGGTTGTCGAGGCGGCGGATGTCCGAGAGAAGGACTACCTGATCTGGGGCGACGAACTGGAAAGGGAGGGCGACCAAAGAACGCCTCGACCATCGTCACCGACACTGGCCGTATCGAACGTCACATCATTCCCCTCATAGGAACCCGGCGCGTCAAGGACCTGACCAAGACCGACATCAACAAGGCCCTCAAAGACATCATGGCCGGCAAGACGCGGGTTTCGGTCAAGACCAAGAAACTGCGCGGAAAGGCCATCGTCCGGGGTGGCGCTGGAACGGCAACGCGTACCGTTGGTCTTCTCGGCGGCATTCTACGCCGTGGAAGCAGGAAAACCGTTTAGGCGATCATTCGTCGTCTTTATTTCGATAATACTAGAAATACGGTTGACATTCTGAAGCTGTTGCGACAGATTATGGACATGAAACTGGATGACGCAGCCATGCACCTTGAAGCTTTGGGCAATCCGACCCGGCTCAAGATCTATCGTGCCCTTGTTCGCGCTGGGCAGGCTGGTCTGGCCGTCGGCCGACTGCAGGATAAACTAAAAATCGCGCCATCAACCCTGTCGCACCACGTCAAGACGCTCGTGACCGCCGGCCTCATCACCCAGGTGCGGGAGGCAACGACTCTGACGTGTCACGCCAACTATGACGTGATGCAGAGGCTGGTCGACTTTCTAGTTGCTGAATGCTGCGCCGATGCGACCGAATGCAAGGATACAAGCACTGCGGCCTGATCTTTTCAGGTCGAAAATTTCGATATTTCTAGTTTGATAGGAAAAGCAAAATGGAACAGTCGAAGTCGGTTGCGATCATTGGCGCAGGTCCTGTCGGACTTGCCGCCGCTGCTCATGTTCTTGAACGCGGAATGACGCCGGCCGTTTTGGAAGCAGGTCCGGAAATTGGTCATGCGATGCGGCAGTGGAGCCACGTGCAGTTGTTCTCGCCGTGGGAATACAACGTCGACAAAGCGGCTGAGCGCTTGCTGGCGCCAACCGGTTGGAATTCGCCGGATCCAAAGCAATATCCGACCGGCGGTGAGTTGCTGTCGCAGTATCTCGAACCGCTGGCTCACCGCACGGTGCTCAAGGATCACATTCATACATCAAGCCGCGTGATCGACATCAGTCGCGTTGGTTTCGACAAGCTCAAGACCAAAGGCCGCGGCGACGCGCCTTTCGAGCTTCGCTACCAAAACGGGCAGGGCCCGAAAAGCATTCGCGCCGATGCGGTGATCGATACGTCAGGTACTTGGTTCTCGCCGAACCCTGGTGGCGCAAACGGTCTTCCGGCCCTCGGCGAGCGGGAGAACGCTACCAAGATCGCGTACGGGATGCCCGACGTGCTCGGCAAGGATCGCGCCCGGTATGCTGGAAAGGCCATCGCCGTGCTCGGGGCTGGGCATTCTGCGGTTGGCACGCTAATCGAACTCACGAATCTGAAATCTCAGGCTGCGAGCACCGAAGTCATTTGGGTCTTGCGCGGTGACAATCCTGCCAAAGCTTTTGGCGGGGGCGTCAATGACAAACTCGTGGCGCGTGGCGAACTGGGAATGGCTCTGGCAGGGCTGGTTACCTCTGGGCAAATCCGAGTGGAAGCCAGCTTCCCTGTGACTCGCATCGACCGTGACGGCGAGCGCCTGAAGCTTGCCACTGCCGGATGCTGCGACCGGAGCATTGTGGCTGACGAACTAATCGTCGCGACGGGGTTCCGTTCCGACCTCGAATTCTTGCGTGAACTTCGGATTCAGCTCGATCCGGCCATCGAATGCCCGATCGCGCTGGCGCCGCTGATCGACCCCAATGAACATAGCTGCGGCACAGTACGCCCACATGGCGCGGCCGAACTCGCGCAGGACGAGCCGGGATTCTACTTCGCCGGCATGAAGTCATATGGGCGTGCGCCAACGTTCCTGATGCTCACCGGCTATGAGCAGGTGCGGTCAATTGCGGCCAAAATTGCCGGTGACAATGAAGCGGCAGCGCGGGTTGAACTCGTATTGCCCGAGACAGGCGTGTGCAGCCGCAGCGCGACACCGGGACAGGTCGAATGCTGTGGCGGGCCGGCCACCGAACGGGCGGACGCCTGTTGCGTCGATGATGCTAAGGCGAAGGGTGCAGGAAAAGCTGGCTGTGGCTGCGCAGCTTAGCGCGGAAAGGTGCGAATGCTGACGCTAGAGGGGCGATCCGTCATCGCGGCGATGTGTGTGGGGCAGCTCGGTAGCTTGCTCCCGCATGTCGTCGTGCCGTCGATACTTGCCGCATTCCTGATTCCGGAATGGCACCTGAGCGGTGCGCAGGCTGGCCTTCTCGCCGGCTCGGGCGCAGCTGGCTACATGTTGACGGTGCCGGTGTTGGCCACGCTGACTGACCGGATCGACGCGCGCAAGATCCTGATTGCGGGCTCGGCGGTCAGTGCACTCGGTACATTGCTGTTCGGCCTGTTTGCGACCGGCCTCTGGTCCGGAGCATTGTTCAACGCCATTGCGGGCATCGGCTTCGCGGGCGCTTATATGCCCGGTCTCAAGGCGCTGACTGACCGGCTGGTACCCGGCGATTCATCCCGCGCGATCACGCTGTATACGTCGAGCTTTTCGTTCGGCGTCGGGCTGTCGTTCCTGGTCTCGCAGCTCGTTGCGGAAGCTTTGGGCTGGCGCTCAGCCTTCCTCGTGACAGCGCTGGGCCCGCTGATGATGCTTTCGGTCTGCTTCCTGCTGCGGCCGGTGGCGCCAAAACCCGCGCAGGGCCGCCTCTTGGACTTCGCGCCGGTGTTCCGCAACACCAACGCCATGGGCTTTGTTCTCGGCTATGGCGCCCACTGCTTTGAGCTTTACGGCATCCGCACCTGGCTGGTTGGATTCTGGACTTTCGTGGCGGTGAGGAACTCGGAAGGCTCACTCCTGACGCCCGTCGTCGTCAGCGTGCTTTTCTCTTTGCTCGCGATGCCGGCTAGCATCCTCGGCAACGAATGCGCGATCCGGTTCGGCCGACATCGCGCCATCACCGCCGTGATGTTGAGTTCTGCTTGCGTGGCGCTGCTGATCGGCGCGTTCGCCGACAAATCGCCATGGCTGTTGCTGCCACTGGTGTTGGTCTACGCCATCACGGTGCCCGCCGATTCCGGTGCGTTGACCTCGGGAATGACGATGGCCGCCGATCCCAACTACCGCGGCGCAACGATGGCCGTGCATTCGACCGTTGGCTTTAGTCTGTCGGCTTTGGGCGCGTGGGCCCTTGGCGTCGCGCTGGATGCGGCGGGCGGACCATCGAGTGCCACCGCCTGGGCGGCAGCGTTTGCCGTACTCGCGGCAGGCATTCTGCTCGGCCCCGTCGCGCTCTATTGGTCGAGGGCGAGGACGCCACAGGGATGAGTCAACGTCAGCTTCCAATCATACTGGCGCTTGGCACCAGCCAAACGCTGGCGTGGGCCTCCACCTATTATCTGCCGGCGATTCTTGCCAATCCGATCGCCCGCGACCTTGGGATCTCGTCGACTCAGGTTTTCGGCGCGCTTTCGGTCGGCCTGATCATGGCGGGCCTCCTGGGACCGCGTGTTGGGCATTTCATCGATACGTTCGGCGGCCGGGGGCTGCTTGCCGTTTCGAACGTCGTGTTTGCGGCGGGACTGGTCCTTCTTTCTTTCGCGTCCGGAAGCGTTGTGTTGATCGCGTCGTGGCTCATCCTCGGCGTTGGCATGGGGATGGGGCTCTATGAGGCCGCCTTTGCGACACTGACGCGCATGTATGGATACGCCGCCCGCAGGCCGATCACCGGCATCACCCTGATTGCAGGCTTTGCAAGCACGATAGGTTGGCCGATCACCACGTATCTCGATGCGCACTTTGGCTGGCGGATTGCGTGCCAGGTTTGGGCGCTTATTCACATTGCGTTGGCGCTGCCGCTGAACCTGTCGCTGCCGCGCGCTAAACCATTCCAGGCGGCTTTGCCCGATGAGGCAAGCCCCGCAGAGTCGGCGCAGCAAAGCGAGACAGTCGCCATGATCCTCGTGGCTTATGTCTTTGCGGCGACCGGGTTTGTGAGTTCGGGACTTTCTGCCTTGATGCCTTCCCTGCTCTTGCAGTTCGGTGCAACACCGGCGGCAGCGCTGCTCGCGGGAACCCTGATCGGCCCGGCACAGGTGGCAGCGCGGATTATCGAAGCGGGCTGGCTTAGCCGCTACCATCCTCTTGCGTCGACTCGGCTTGCGACGGTCATGAATCCACTCGGCATAGTAGTCCTTGCGGCTGGAGGACCGGTGCTCGCCCCCGCCTTCGCCATCTTCTACGGTGCGGGCAATGGCATCTTGACCATAGCGCGCGGCACGCTACCGCTCGCACTATTTGGGCCGCACGGCTTTGGCCGTCGCGTTGGCGTGCTATCGCTTCCGGCCCGCGCGACCGGTGCAGTCGCGCCGCTCGCCGTTGGCCTGTTTGCTGAATATCTCGGTGCAGGAGCGTTATGGATCACGGCGCTAGCGTCGGTTTCCGCATTCATCGCGCTTTTTTTCCTGCGAGCGAGACAAGCGCCATAACGGAGGCGACACCTTAGGCGAGGCGAACTTCTGACCGACACTGTCAGTTAGCAACCTATCGACTCTCGGCGACGATTTTATCCAGATTGCTTACTCGCTCGCATGAGACAGAACTGGAATTTCGGTTCGGACGCTCATATCGCGTTGTAAACAAAGAAAAACTGGCGCACCCGACACGATTCGAACGTGTGACCTTTGCCTTCGGAGGGCAACGCTCTATCCAGCTGAGCTACGGGTGCGTGCAGGGGTTCATTTAGCTGATTGGCTCCCTGTCGGCAACGGCGTTGTCCGGCCGCTTAAGGGCTGTAAACTGCCTTCCGACAATATGACAGGCCGCGGAAAAAGGCCGTCTTTCGAGGGAGTTTGCCCATGCGTCCGCTGGAATTCGGCTGGTATCTGCCCACGCATGGCGACACCACGGCCTATGGGCTGATGGAGGCGCAGATCGCCGGCTCGCCGGAACTCTGCGAGCGCGTGGTCGCGGCCGCCGAGGACGCCGGCTTCGAATATCTGCTGATCCCGGTGGGCTCGGTGTGCTGGGAGGCATGGATCACGGGCGCCTTCATGGCGGCACGCTCTCGCC